>SBBU01000107.1 GCA_005239585.1 Planctomycetaceae bacterium | reverse complement strand
TGCCTCTCTGCTTACCGCCGTCTTCAAAGACAAAATCGCGCGTTCTAATATCTCCTTTTCATTCTTTGTTTTTTTGAGAAGCTCCAACTCACTCTTAATATGCTCCATTAACTTTTCCCTCGGCCATTCTGTGCCGCAAACCGGACATTTGGTATCTGTAGCATCCTGTTTAGTAAGCACATCTAACGCTTGGGTGTATAAACCTATGATGTCAATCTGTCCAACAAGTTTTTTATCCTTTCTAAAATCGTCAATCTTCTTTGCGAGTTGTTCCAGTTCGTCAGATAAATCTGCTCGCAAAACGAATGCGGTAATAGTAGTTTCAACTTTTGTCAGCTTATCAATCACAACCCCGACAGCAGAGGCAATTTTCTCAAATATAAGAAAATACAGACCTACGATTCTTGTGAATGTGCCCACTGTTATTAACAGAATGGTCCAGCAACCAGATGCTGCAAGTCAAGATCTTTCCCCGCTAAGGCTCTCAATTTCGGCAGGGGAGCCTTTACCTCCTGAACTTTATAGGCGTTGGAAGAGCATATTTGGAGTTGAGATCTTGGATGGGATTGGAACGGCAGAGATGTGGCATATTTTCATATCGAATCGACTGGGGAATTGTAAATCAGGGAGTTTGGGCCAAGTCGTCAGTGGATATGAGGCAAAGGTGTGTGATGAAAATGGTACTGAAGTGGCTCCGGGCGAAGTTGGAATGCTCTGGATCAAGGGTGAGAGCAGGGCTATTTGGTATTTTAATCAGCTTGAGCGGACAAAACAGGTCTTTAGAGGAGAGTGGTATGTAACGGGAGATTTATTTAAAAAAGATGAGGAGGATTATTTTTATTATGTGGGAAGAAAGGATGATCTTATGAAGGTGGCAGGCAGGTGGGTATCGCCACAGGAAATAGAAGATCGGTTACTTTCTCATCCTGCTGTTAAGGAATGTGCAGTAATAGCAGCGAGTGATATAACTGGTTTAGTAAAGCCCTATGCGTTTGTAATTACAAGGCATCATGTGACAGAACAAGAGCTTAAGGACTGGATAATGGTTAAGCTTGATGCCTACAAGTGTCCAAAGAGAATTGAGATTGTTCAGGAGCTTCCTCGGACTCATTTAGGTAAGGTGGACAGGGCAAAGCTTAGAGATCTAGTGAAACCATGAACCACAATGAGCTAAATGAACCCTGCCCTCTTGCTCAGTAAAATAGCGGGACCAAACGTGTATTGTGAGCTAAATTTAGTGCAGTAGCTGGTGTTGTACTAGTCAAAAGAGCGAGATGAAGAGGTTAAGTTACGACGATTACCTGAAGATCAGGCCTTTACTCAAGCTCCAGAAACTTCTATCCGGCGAGCATGATGAGATGCAGTTCATTGTTGTTCACCAGGTCTTTGAGTTGTGGTTTAAGCTCATATTGTTTGAATTAGATGCGATTAGAGAAAACATGTACAGGCATAGAATCGAACCTTGTCTAAGAAGTTTTAAAAGGATACATTTGATAGAAAGGTTATTTATTAAACATCTTGAGATCATAGAAACCATGAGACGGCAAGATTTCTTCCGCTTCAGGCAAATACTGGAACCTGCGAGCGGTTTTCAGTCTGTTCAGTTCAGAGAAATAGAGTTTCTCTCTGGTCTAAAGGATGAAAGATACTTGCAGCTCTATTCAGGCAAAAATAAGAAGAGATTAAAAAAGCGAATGAAAGAGTCATCTCTTTGGGATAGTTTTCTGTATGTGATTAATTTGCATAGCAGTCAGAATAGAAGCATGGAAATCAGCAAGGCAATCAGGAAACCGTTACACAGGAAACTCGCGCTAGCTATGCTGGAGTATGACAAGCTCTTCTCTACCTGGAGGGCTAGGCATATTAAAATGACGAGGAAAGTAATTGGTACACGTCCGGGAACAGGACATGAGACGGTAGACAAGCTTATAGCACTTGGTTATAAGAAGATGGGGTCTGGTGGGATCGGGTATCTAAAAACTACCCTAAAAAAGAGGTTCTATCCACTTTTGTGGAAAATATTCTAGGCGCTGAATGGATAAAAAATGTAAAGCACGTTGCGTTTTTTAAACTGTATATAACTTATCTTAGCTAATCGCGATAAGTAACTGATTTATCAACATGGGGGAGATGGGTTGAGAAGCATATCGACTACACATCAAACAACGATGAACTATATGTATGTTGCCAGACTATGGAAAATTTTGGAAAACGCGTTTTCCAAAATTTTGACGATCAAAATAGGCTCTCTGTATCGTATCCCATCTCTTCCAGATGAACTGCTCAATACCTTTAAGATGATACAGGATAAGTAATGGGCGCACCGCTTGTTTAGGGTAAAAGCCTTCGTGGATATACCAAAGTGTTGCCAAACTGAGCTTTATTATCCCCAAAGACACAGAGTTGTCGAAGTTTACCCTATTCAGGCGGTACACCCATAAGTAATCATTACTATAATAAAAGTTGCAAAAATTAGAATAACTACTTACTATTAAAAGCACGGTATAAGGGAGGGGGGTTCCATAATTAAACATATCACAGTTCTAGGTCTTGTATGATTCTTAAGGATTTCTTAAGGATATTAAGTCACAGGTTTATCTGGTTTGCAGGCGGGTTTTTAATTTGTCTTGCCGCGTACATTGCGCTGTTCCTTTCAGAACAAACCTATTGGATTGCAAGGAGCAGGATCATTGTGGAAGTCCCTCGTACGCCTTTTCATGCTGAGCACACAGAGTGGCTGTCATCTCATCTAGTCCAAGCACAGACATGGCAGGTGCTTATAAAAGGAAAACCAGTGATGGATAAGGCATACGCTTATATAATAGAAAAGTATCCCGGCACAGAACATTCGTTGCTCAATAATATAAAGGTGATCGAACAACCTAAGACATCAATAGCATTCATCGAGGCTTCTGGGCCTTCACAGGAAAAGGCTATATTCATTTCAAGCATGGTCGCAAAGGCGGCTCAAGAATATGGCTTCGAAAAGGCAAATACTGACCTGATGAATGCTGAAAAGCGGGCAAATGAGATGATTAAAAGAAACAAGGATTCAATAGAAGAGTTAGAGATACAGCAGAGTGCAATTCAGGCAACGATTACCAGCAAGTTGGGAGTTGGAGATGTAGAGAAAGAATATCAAAGACTTGCATCTGAAGTTGTACGATTGGATCAAAAAAAGCGAGACCTAGGACTAAAAATAGAAGGTAACAGATCGAAAATTGCATCTATAAATAGACGCCGTGAACTTGCAAAAATGCCTTCCTATAGAGATTTTGTTATAGAGAAGACATCTAAAATCATTAGTTTGGAAAAAGAGCTTGAATCTCTTAGTCAAACGCTAAAGAAGGAACTAAAAACCCTTACAGAGGACCATCCGAGAATTAAAAGTATTAGGGAGCAGATCGGTGAATTAGAGGTTGAATTGGTTACAGCCAGAAAAGAAGCATTGATTGTTGAGCTTAGTGTAGAGGAGCAAAAACTCTCAACGGAGATTGCTCTTTTAGAAGATGAAATCAAGGCAATTGATATTCAGCTCTTAGAGCTTAAAAATCTCTACACTGATATAACAGAACCACACAATAGATATAAAAAGCTGGAAAGTGATATCATGGATCTAAAGACTAGAAACTCAGATCTGTCAAAACTGATTAGCCAGTTCAAGACCTCATATAAGGGCGGCTACATACATTTGCATGAGATTGCATCTGAGGATAGTTGTGTCTTGTCTGAAAAGACAAGTTCAAAGATGTTAGGTGTTGCATTGATAGTAGCGATAATATTTGCCGTGGCTTGTGCCTACTTGGTCGAGATTTTAGATACAACGATACGAACAGATTTAGATGTAAAAAGGTCTCTCGGGTATGACATATTAGGTGTTGTCCCTGTGTTAAAACCTGAACACGTATTGTTGATGAATACCCCTACTTCACCTATGAATGACGTATTCGATACAGTTTTTACGGTTCTCAATAGTGTTTCAAATACAAAAATTATAGTTTGTGGCGGAGCTCAGATCGAGGAGGGAAAGTCAAGCATTGCCATTAATCTCTCGACAATGATTGCGCGTAGAAAATATAAAACATGTCTTGTAGATTGTGATCTTAGAAGGCCTGTGATTCATAAAATTTTTAACGTCAATTCAGAACCGGGCTTTTCAGATGTTTGCTTAGGAGGCTCAGATGTTGCTAGAGCTGCTCAGCAATCAATGATCAAAAATCTCTATATTTTATCTTCAGGGACCAAAAATACAGATTTGTATGGGCTGTTCGATCAAAGGATTTTAGAAATAGTCATGTCGCAGTTGCGAGAAAATTTCGATTATGTGGTGATAGATACTCCGCCTCTTTCACTTGCCAGCGAGGCAGTAAAACTGAGCACAGTGGGAGATGGACTTGTCTTAGTAATAGGAGCTGGAAAGCTTGATCAAACACAGGCAGGCTGGATAAAACATCTGCTTAATCGAGTGGGTACTAAGGTCCTAGGCGTTGTGCTTAACAAGGCAAGACTCTCAATGGAAAAGTACTATTATTATTACTACAGAGGTGATGAATAGGGTGTTTTTTGCCTTTGTTGAAGACCCGCTTGCACCTGCCAAAATTTGTGGACTGGTCTATTTCCTCAGATAGTGCCTCTTTGGTTTTTTATATCTTAAAATCTATCTGATAGTAGCTTGGGGCAGTTGTTGATTCCTGCTCTTTTTCTTTTGTGTTTACACTGATTTGAGAATGAAACCCTTCTTTTTCCAGCGACCCGGTCAGATCAGTCAAGTGCGATTCGAATAGACGCTTCACTTTTGCATCTTTAACGTTAAAAGTTATTTTCACATCATTACCCTTTAAATATGAACGAGCTGTTACCTTCCCTATACGGCTCATGTCTATGCTTAGCATGAATCCTTTTCCTTTTTGTGTGCCTCCTTTTCCCTTGCTGTCGGGAGATATATGCAGTCTTAGATTTGCGATCTTGTCTGCTAGTTTTACAGGCAGCTCTACGACATAAACATTTTCCTCTCTTATTATCGCAAGGTTGTTTACTGCAGAGAAAGAAGAATATCTTTCTACTATTTCGAATTCCTCCTGTGATAGTTGTCGGACAGCTTTTGCTATTTCCTGCACAGACCGCTCTAAAATCAGAGATCGTGCTTGTTCTATGAGTTCTGGTTTTTTAAGCATGAGTTCTTTTATGTCATCGATATTTGCCTTGTCTGAAAAAAAATCATTTATCAGTTTTATTAATTCTTTATT
>SBBU01000175.1 GCA_005239585.1 Planctomycetaceae bacterium | reverse complement strand
TTCAGTGGTAGAATGCCACCTTCCCAAGGTGGACGTCGTGGGTTCGAATCCCATCGCCCGCTCCACACATCTGTCCTAAGGACGTATGGATGGAAAGAGGCTCGTCCCTACGCCAAAAACGAATGGGCGGCCCGCTCATCCGCATATCCAAAGGCAAACGAAGGTGACAGCAAGAACCAATATCATGTAGATATCAATGATAATTGCCCCATAATAGTTCACGTTTTTGAAACTTTTTGGCATGGTTGAACGTCTCATTATATAGAGGAGCAACTTTTTAATGAGGTGTGTTATGAAGTTTGTAATGTTAGTAATATGTGCCCTAACCTTAGCGCCTGTCTATTCAGGACAAATGGGGATAGACCAGCAAACCGATCAGAAAAAAACTGATCAAAGCAGCAATGACAATCTCACTACTCAAAATATAGATTCGCCAAAGGTTTCAGTGAAAGGCTCACAGGACAAGCCTATTGAATTTACCACACCTGACGGCAAAAAGGGCTGGAAGGTCGTTATACCGGGAAATCGACCACTCGCGACACCAGCTGTGGTTGATGGCAAGATCTTCCTAGGCGCGGGATTCGGAAGCCATGAATTCTACGCATACGATGCCAAGACAGGAAAGATGGTGTGGAAATATAACACCGCTGATGATGGCCCGACAGCGGCAGCAGTACAGGACGGCTATGTGGTCTTTAACACAGAAAGCTGCGAGATCGAAGTCCTCACCACAGACGGAAAACCAGTCTGGAAGAAATGGCTTGGAGACCCTCTGATGAGCATGCCATCAGTCTCTAAAGGAAAGGTGTACATGTGCTACCCTAACAACAAGAGCGGCAAGCATCATATTGCATGTTTTGACCTGAAGACAGGCAAGGAACACTGGAGCCAGCCAATCACAGGCGATGCCATAACAGCGCCTATAATCTCTGATGATCATGTGTATGTGTCATGCCTTGATGGCACAGTCTTCTGCTTCAAAGATTCAGATGGTAAGGAAATCTGGCACGACAATAAGAACGCAACATCATCTCCCTGCATCTGGAACGGCCAGTGCTATGTAAGTACACGCCAAGAGATAAAACTGAACGACAAAGATAGACTACAAAAAGAGATGATCTGCAGTTATAATTTCTCAACTTCGATCGGAAAACCATCAATGAAATCGTTTGAAAGCTCAGAACAGCGGGCAGACTATCTTGATTACTCTCAAAAGAAGGGCTCAGCTCAAGAAGGAGCTAAACAAGCCCTCGATAAAAGCGTTGCATGGGGTCCCTCCAACAACAGCAAAGGCGATTCCAAGATTCATCAAGCTGAGCAAAATCTCGGTGAAAGAAGTGTTGCTGGTGTATGGTCATACCAAGGATCAAGACCATTTGTTTACAGCGGATCTCTCTTCACTGCAATGGGTGATACACTAAAATGCTTCGACATTAAGAATGAAAAGATCAGCTGGCAGAAGAAATTCCAGGCTAAAACCAAGACCTTATCTGCTGATCGCCTGCTGACACCCCCAGCACTTGTCAACGACAAGATATTCACATGCACATATCAGGGAGATTTACACTGTCTTTCCGCTAAAACTGGCGAGATTCTCTGGAGCGTTAACATTGGCGAGCAGATAATATTCCAACCAGCAGTTGCAGATGGTCGAGTCTATGTCACCACAAATACAGGCAGTCTATATTGCTTCGAGACTGGCGATTCGAAAGACACAGGCTGGTCAATGTGGGGCGGAAATTCTGAACACAATGGGATAATGAAATAGCTTACTACTCGAATGGAGTAAACGATTCTTTAAGCCCAGCAGGGCTCTCTATCGCAACCCTGAATTGCCACGTTTCCGTGTGCTGAGAAATTTTTAAGAGCAGGGTGTTATTGCCTGATTTTAAAGTTGTCTTGACTACATCTGTTCCTTGATCAATACCCCTCTTCACATCCTTTAGATGTACTCTCTTTCCATTTAACCACACCTCGACGCCATCATCTGTGTTTAACTTGAGCATCACCTCTTGCTCTTTCTCGGAATATATATGCGTGACAGCATAAGCAATCTTGTTATCAAAGTGATAGTATTTCCTCAGGTCTACAATGTCATAAATACATTCTGCCTTTTGCCAAAATATCTTCTTGCCAGAGGAACCTGTATACTCAGCAGAGAGATCAACTTTCGATTCTTCAGGACCATACTTTTGATCGACCAACTTGTTCTTCGGATCAAAATCAAAAGGCCCTACGATGTCCCACCGCCTAAGATAGCTTCCAAGGTATGCAATGACTTTCGAGATAGAAACAGGGCGCCCTTTAATCTTCAGATTCGCCTCTAGGATTCGATTGAAATCTCTCCCTAATTGGTATTTCAACGGGATATCTGGGAGACCAGACGGCGATAGAGGACGGTCAACCTTTAAATCCTTGTCAAATACTTCCACTCGGTCATTTCCCACCTGATCTATAACTTTGATGCGAAAGCTATTTCCTTCAACCAGAGCGGAGCTGTTGTAGAAAAAAGTATTTTCAGGGCCATTGTAAAGATATACCCCTTCATTTTTCGTGCAAACTCCTATACCAACTATTGCCAGCATCATCTCCAAGACATCGGGCTTTAGACCACCCTTTTCGAGGCGCTGTGTGATGATTCCCTCAGAAGATTTACCTGTGACGTCACCTAATAGACCTTTCAATCTCCTAACAAAAGCCTTTTCACTCACAGCAGCCCAGTCTGCTTCATCAGCCTTGATTTCCACTGTAATTGATTCCTTTCTTGAACAACTCGGTATTCGCACACGATTAATATAGGTCTTCTCATCATAATCTACTGAAACTGTCTTGCCATTGAGCGTTGCATTCTGTGCCTTGAGTGTACCTGCAAGCTCCACCACGTATGACCTCGACTGAAGCTGCCCCTTATAACTACCTTTGGCTGGATTGATAACAACTGTGTGAGTATTGCCTTGGCGCAAATAAGAGAGAGAAGTAGTTGCACAATCACCTTTGAGGTAATCTCTGGAAATTCCGTCATCTTCATAAAGCACAAATTCTCCTCCCTTTCCATCCTCGCCGGGATAAGAGCGAACGATCAACTCCTTGAGAGGTTCGGTTGTCATTCGCTGGGTGTATGGCTGAAGCGGCAAAGGAAAACCAGCTTTTACATATATTGGAAACTCGTTAATGTCAGCAGCTACCAAGACCTCGGAGCCGCCCTTATATTTCTCACATGTGAACCAGTTATACCAGGTGCCCTCAGGGAACCATACCGTCTGCATCCCTACCTTCTCTGGTCCTACTCCGGGCAAAACAATCTGGGCAACAAGAAGCATGTCACCGAAAAAGTACTGTTGCGGATTTCGATATGAACTTTCGTTCTCAGGATAATCGAGATACATTGACCGATTAAGGGGCAGTGAATCTCTACAGCTCTGCCATACGCTTGAATAGATATAAGGGAAAATCACACTGCGCAGGTGGTAGGCAATTCGCATTGCGTCCTCCGCCTGCCTGCCGTGTGTCCAAGGACGACGGTCGAGGTCCTCCTTTCGTGTAGAGTGAATTCGCAATGTCGCATTCGTCGAGCCAAACTGTGTCCATCGTATAAAGTTCTCTTCATTGCGCGGACCCAAGTGGCCACCGATATCATGAGACCAGAAGAAGCAACCCACATTTCCTGATACTGCCGTAAAAGGTACTTCGAAGGCCAGCGCCTGCCATGTTGAGTAAGTATCGCCTGAAAAGTGGATAGGATTCCTATGATCTCCCAGCCCACCCCAGCGGCTAAAAGATAGCCCTCGCTTGTTATCGCGTGAGGTATGCTGGTAGAAAATATGATTTAGCCAGGTAAGAGTTCGAAGGTCAGGGATGCTTTTTGTCCGTCGATATGCCCCTGTATCAAGCCACCAGAAATCGACACCCTGCTCTTCAAGTGGGACATGCATGTGCTTTAAAAGTGCCTCAACCCATCTCTTGTCGCCCGCATCAAATGGAAGCGTCTTTTTTGAAGCAGGATTCTCACCCAATTCCTTCATGAACTGTTCATATCTATCTTCATGAGGCCCTACTCCCTCTGAGGCATGAATATTCAAGGTCACGAAGATCCCTTGATCATGCATCCATTTCAGGAGCTTCTCTGCATCGGGTAGGAGTTTCTTGTTCCACGACCATCCACTCCAGCCATCCTTGTGCCAGTCCATGTCAAACACCATAATGTCTAATGGAAAGTCATGATCCTGATACTCTTTCACAAGATTGCAGTAATCTTTTGAGCTATAAGGCCAGTATCTGGAATACCATGATCCCAATGCATATTTACGAGGCATGGGTACCTCTCCACTTAACTTCATAAAAGCCTTCAGGGCCGCCTTGTATTCGTGTCCATAACCGAAGAGGTACCAATCCGTGCTGTTCTCTTCAGGCCGCTGAGAGACCCAATCTTCGGTAAAGATGTGTCGTCCTGAATCATCTATCAAGGACCAACCATCACGAGAAAGCAATCCTTCACCCAAATAAATTGGCGCCTTGACCCCATCAAGCGAAAATACCGTCCCGCCAAGATTTTGAGAATTCTTCTTTCCGGGAAACCACTCGACATCACTTATTCCCTTGATGTTTGCCGACAAGTTACCTCGATTCAATGGCTTCCCATCCGGAGTATACGTGAGCTTGATCTTGGACGTCTCTAAAACAATCTTTTTTTCCGATCGCTCAACTTTGAAATCTTTAAACGAGAGATCACGGTTTACCGCAAGCAATGACCTAGCATCAACAAACTTGCCAGACTCGGAATATTCCATGCGAATGCATTCAGGGGCAATAACTGTGAATCTTGCCTTGTCAACAACAATTTTAGACTTGTCCTGCATAGATGATTCCTGGGCGCACACATAAAGTGAAAACAAGCTGGCGCCAACCACTTGTATCACCTTCATATTTCCTCGACGAAAACATCTTGCGATCATAAATTATCCGCCCGATATGGCCTGAAGGATTGTGATCTTATCACCTTCAGCCAGAGGGACATTGAACGATTTCATATCGCGTGTGCTTGCATCATTGAGAAAGCAAAGGATATGCTCGCGAAAATGGCCTCTTTCGTCAAATAGATGAAATCGAAGTGCGGGTTCCTGTAAACATGCCTCATCGAGCGCCTCACGCAGGGTAGTTGCGCGAATGCGCAAACTCTTTGCACCTATTGCCTCCTTTAACATCTTTGGCAATATGAGTGTTACCTCTACCTCTCGCATACAATCACTAAATGAGAGCAACACTAACTGACAATATAGCAGGCAGATATTCTGCCATCTTGAACCAGCTATTTCCTTCATCTCTGC
>SBBU01000298.1 GCA_005239585.1 Planctomycetaceae bacterium | reverse complement strand
TGTAATTGTTCAAAAATGTGTGGGAAAAGTTTTAAAATCCATTTCTCGAGCGTAAATCTTCATTTTATAAGCTCGAGCACACATAATTTAACAATTACCCTTTATTTTTAGTGCATGGCAGTTTAAATTGTGTTATAAAGAGATACTGATGAAGAGACTATTAATATCTACATTAACCGTTACACTATGCGGGTGTGTCCTTGCTGTCGACGGCAAAGGTCCTCTGATAGGCGACGGCATATACTCGTACTACACCAATGAATTTGTGCAGGAATATAGCGCCAACTATGAATATGTATATCCTGCAGCAAAAAAAACCATAGAAGAGCTAAAGTACATAATAGTTACGAACCAAAAGGAAGCCCTGCAGGCATTCATTGAGGCACGACAGCCAGATGACTCGCCAGTAAAGATTACCATAAAGTTCATGGGAGGGTCTGTTACCAAGGTAGTTATACGAGTCGGTGAGGCAGCCCTCGATTCAAACAGGATTGCCGCACGAGCCATCAGAAACAAGATCGCAGAAAAACTCACGAAAAAATAGGATTACACCCTACCTATCCAGCTCCCCTGCAATCACATTTATACTCGAAAGGCAGGCAACGATATCCGAGATCATCAGGCCTCTGGCCATGTAAGGAAATGATTGATAGTTGTAGAACGAGGGTGAACGGACTCTCATTCTGAATGGTCGCTGTGTTCCATCGCTGATAAGATAAAACCCTAACTCCCCATTAGGGCTTTCGGTTGCAGAATAAATCTCGCCTTTTGGCGGGCAGAGACCATGACCAAACATGTAATGTTTGAAATGATAAATGTGCTGTTCAATGGATGAGTAACTTGAAGACATTCCAGCCAGTGTTTTTATGTTCTCTTTCAAGGCATCTTTGGCTGGGATGGCAATACTCGGATCATCGACATTTATCGGTCCTTTTGGCAGATCTTTAAGGACCTGCTCAATTATTTTTATGCTCTGCCTCATCTCGAAGAGGCGAATTAAATACCTCGCATAGATATCGCCATCATCAAGCACTGGCACATCAAACTCATATTTCTCATATCCGAGGTAAGGGTGTACTTTTCTCAGGTCATGATTTACACCAGATGCCCGCAAGAGCGGACCCGAAAATCCAAGGCTTGTAGCCTGTTCCTTTGTTATCTTGCCGACGCCCTTGGTTCTATCAACAAACAGCTTGTTATCTGTAAGAAAAGAATCAATTTCATCTATAGTTTCCTTGACCTTATCCAGAAAATTTTGCACTGTAACTGCAAAGTCATCCGGGACATCTCTGGCAAGACCACCTACTCTTGTGAAACTTGTGGTAAGTCTTCCCCCTGTAACTGTTTCAAAGATATCATAGGTCTTTTCACGTTCTATAAATGTCCACAACATTACAGTGAATGCGCCTAAATCCATGGCTTGCAGGCCTGTGCAGAGTATATGATCAGCAATTCTTCCCAGCTCATACATTATGACTCGGATTGCAGCGCAACGCTGAGTCACCTTAATTCCCATAAGTTCTTCAACTGCCAGCGCAAAACCAACGTTATTACATGTGGCTGACATGTAGTTCATGCGGTCGCTAACAGTGACGACCTGCTCATACGTCATGAATTCCGACTGCTTTTCAAAACCGCTGTGGAGAAAGCCGATCTCGGGATCGATGCCTACTACTTTCTCTCCATCAAGCTCAATGATGGCTCTTAGCGTCCCATGTGTAGCAGGATGCTGCGGACCAAAGTTGAGGATCATCCTGTTGGAATCAAGTTCCTCTATTTCAGGCTTTAGCTGGTCCATGTTCATCCCGCACTTTTGACTAGCTTAACACTAGTCCCTCCCTTTGAAATTTGTTTCGAAATAATCCATTCATCCTTACAGCTTTCACTGGTCCAAAGTGCGGGGTTCATTTGGATAATACCTCTGAAATCTGTTGCGCTCCCCTTTGCCCTGAACTGGATAGTCCTTTAAAAGTGGAAAACTGCCATAGTCTTCGGGAAGCAGTATGCGCCTGAGTTGCGGATGCCCTTTAAACTTTATTCCATACATATCATATGCCTCACGCTCTGCCCAATCTGCTGACATCCATAGCCCAACAACAGAATCAATAGATGGATCAGATTCTGGTATGAATGCCTTTACTCTGAAACGGATATTATGCCTGAAGGAATAAAGATTATAGGCAACAGCAAATCTCTCAGGGAGGCCCTGGTTAAGATAGTCGAGGCCGCACAGGTCCATTAGACAATCAAAATCAAACTCATCGCGGAGCAGTTTAAGAATATCAACTATCTTGTCGCGCTTTACGTTTACGAAGGTTTGACCGCCGAATACCTCAACATTAACAATCTGATCTGAAAATACGGATTTAATCTTTTCCGTTGCGGATTCTATGGTCATTTAGTAGCTGAGACTGTTTTATTCTCTTGATTCTGGATCTTTTTCTGAATCATCATGATGGCATCTATAAGAGTTTCCGGCCTTGGAGGACACCCCGGGACATACACATCAACAGGTATGAATCTGTCAATCCCTTGAATCATTGCATAGTTATCAAAAACGCCGCCGCACGAGGCGCAGGACCCCATTGATATCACCCATTTAGGTTCAGGCATTTGCTGATAGATTTTTAGCAATACCGGCATCATTTTGAGTGAAATTCTTCCTGCAACAATGAGTAGATCTGACTGTCTTGGAGAAAACCGCATCACCTCCGCGCCAAAGCGGGCTAGGTCATATCTTGGAGCCGCAGCCGCCATGAGTTCAATTGCACAGCAGGCAGTTCCAAACGGCATGGGCCAGAGGCTGTTTGCCCTGCCCCAATTACCGATCTTTCCGAGAAGATCATTGAGCCTTGTCGTAAAAAATCCCTTTTTCTCATCTACCATAGCCTAAAGTATTAAACCACAGTTATGATATGCTTTCAAGGAACTGTCCAGGTCCATGGCATATGAGACTTTCTAGGAACCCAGTGCCTCCATACATACAAGAGAGGTACTATATTGGCTATCCCGGAGTGGATCCTCTTGGT
>SBBU01000332.1 GCA_005239585.1 Planctomycetaceae bacterium | reverse complement strand
CCTTATTACATCATCCCTCGTCTTTGTGTTGCCCATAATTGTAACCTTGCCAAGGAGAATTTTATCGTTTTCTTCAATTGTGAAGATTACATCTACCAAATTAGTATCCTGAATCAGGACCCAGTCACTCTTTACCTTACAGTTGATGTAGGCCTTTTCTTTGTATTTTCCTTCTATGGTATCTTCATCCCGATGCATCTGACGCTCGCTAATGGGAGTTCCCTGTTTCATTTTGATCAGTTTTGACAGCTCATCACTTGAGATTATCTTGTTGTCTTTGAAGAGTATGTTTCTTATCTTGAACTGAGCTGTCTCGTCTATGTGAATGGTTATGTAGACTCGGGTTTTGTCCTCACTGAACTTCAATTCTTCTATAAATATTCGCGGCTTTTTCTTGTTGGCTATATCCAGAAATCCCTCCAAGTAATAATGAACTTCAAGCTTTGCAATGTCGTTTTGAAGCACCTCCTCAACAAATGGAGATATTGCAAATAGGCTATTTGTCTGAGTCTTCATTTGTGCCCTCAGGGTACCATCCGGCACTAATTTGTTACCTGTAAACTTTATATCAGCAACAGTTACAAGAGGGCCTTCATGTATGCGCCAAATAAGATTCACATCTTCTTTGAATGGCTGGACTTTATCTTCTACGGTTGAAAAGTAATGTCCCTTTTTAATGTAAAGATCTCGTATATAGTTTCTGTCAGCCTTTAATTTTGCCGGATGAAGGACTGAGAGTCTGCCCAGCTGAAGGCCCTTCAAGACCTCACCTGAACTTACCGCCCTTGCGCCTACAATCTCAATGTTCTTTATAAGCGGGTACTCTTGTACCTTGAATTTTACTATAACCTTTTCTTTGTCCAAAGGATCTTCTCTGACATCGTAACTTGCATCCTGAAAAAGACCTCCATCCAGCTCCAAAAGTTGTTTTATATCTGCGTTAAGGACCTCCTTTTTAGCCTGTTTTCCAACCCTTGTATCAAGTTTTTCTTTTATCCCCTCAAAAGATTGGTTTTTGAAACCCTCCCCTTCTATCTTTGATATGATCTTGCCCTCCCACTCCTGCTGGGCCAACAACAGGATAATCCCCCAAATATGCATTGTTTGAATTCTAAACCTCCATACCAGACTTTTCAATATTCTCTTCTCCAGTCCGCTGCTCTGACTTTATATATGTTATACGACAAACGATGGTTTTCTTTGGGTGTTAAAGCCAACACTTGCCCCGCTTTCGTAGTCCCGCACATTTGTTGCGCATTAAATTGAGTTACAAAGACTGGTTGCAGTAGCACTAAACACAAGTTATAAGATTACCATTCACTAAAGGTGCGGGACGCCCCGTGAAGCGGGGCAAGGTCTGCTGAAGGCAGACCTTACTGCAGAAGCAAAGCTTGGGGTTGAAACCGAGACCTTCTTTCGTAAGATTTACCAGTACATGAAAAGTTTAATCTCCATCCTGCTACTCGCTTTTATATCATTGGGAGTCCAGTCGGCTGAAAAAGCGGATTCAATATTCCTCAACTGCAATGTCATCACCATGAATGAAAAACAGCCCAAGGCTGAGGCCATTGCAGTAAAGGGAGACAAGATACTTGCTGTAGGAACAAATAAAGATGTAGAGAAACACAAAGGCGACAAGACACAGGTTATCGACGTTGGCAGCAAAACGGTGATACCGGGCCTGATAGACACACATGTTCACCTCTGGCAGCACTGTGACAAAAAATATTCAGGTTCATCCAAAAAGGAACGCCTTATAAATGCTGTTAAGCACTACAACTCGGTAGGACTAACCACCATTCACGAGCCGGGCAGCCTAAACTGCCCAAAGGAGACGCATCTTGAGACATACAAACCACTCATTGAGGGAGGAAAACTGACTATACGACTCTATATCTCGCCCTACCCTGAGGGTATTGGGAGTCAAAAACCATTTGTTGGCGATTTCATCACTATGCGCGGGACAAAACTCCGTATTGATCAAGGGATGGAGAGCCACAGGGCCCTGCTCTTTGAGCCTTACAGCGACAAGTCATCGACAAGAGGTGAACAGTTTGTAAGCAAGGAAAAACTTGAAGAACAGGTGCGATGGGCAGTAAAGAATGGTTTTCAGCCGGAGACTCATGCAATTGGCGACAAGGGGAACAGGATTGTGCTTGATGTCTATGAAAAGGTTCTATCTGAAAACAAAGGCAAGGACCTGCGCTTCAGGATCGAGCATGCACAGCTTCTTCATCCGGATGACCTGCCTCGATTTGGCAAGCTTGGCATAATCGCCTCTATGCAGCCGATCCATGCCATAGACGATATGAAATGGGCCGAAGATCGAGTCGGCAAAGAGCGTCTCAAGGGCGGATATGCCTGGCAATCGCTCCTCAAGAGCGGCGCCATACTTGCATTCAGTTCAGATGTCCCATTTGGCGACCCAAGCCCATTCATAGGGATGTACGCGGCTGTAACGCGTCAGGACAAAAACGGAAATCCTTCAGGCGGCTGGTTTCCTTCCGAGAAAATCACAATTGAAGAGGCGCTCAAGGCCTATACGATAACCGCCGCATACGCCGGCTTTGAGGAAAACGTCAAGGGGTCAATCGAGCCCGGCAAGTTCGCCGATTTCGTGGTGATCTCTGACGATTTATTAAAGGTTGAACCCAAGGAACTTGCAAAGATTCTAGTCTTGAGAACAGTCCTTGGGGGAAAGACAGTATACCAATCTGAGAAATGAAAACTCGGCACAGCAAGCTCTGCCCGATAAGCAGGCAACAAGGGCGTGATAAAAAAGGAAAGTTCAACATTTGAGTATGAAATCATAAAGCATGTGATTTTTTTGTTGGCTGCAAGTCTACTGGGAACAAGTGATTGGGTGTAAGAGCAGCCAGACCTAGACCGCAAGGCCCAGATCGCCAAGGCGCTCCAAGACCTCAAGGATAAGGATGCTGCGGTTAGAGCCAAAGCAGTCGAGATACTCGGTATACTAGATGCGAAGGAATATACCAAAAAGTCGCAGCCCTGTTGAAGGGTGGGAACAATTTGGTGAGAGCGGATGCAGCGCTGGTGTTTGGCTTGATGCAGGCAAAAGGGTATGTCAAGGAGGTGCCGAATTGTTGAAGGACGAGTTCTCAAATGTGAAAGGGTCTTCAGTATAGGCGATAGGAAAGCTCCTCTCGGCTAAAGAGGCAAAAGACTATGTGAATAGTGTGGTGAAACTTTTGGGCGACACATCAAGGTTCTCCCTTTGGGATAAAGCACAAAATAAATATGTTGAAACTAGCGTTGGCGCCGTGGCTGTGCTGGTTCTGAAAGATTGAAGAATCGATCCTGAAAAACCAAAAAAACAAAAATGATTTTTGGAGGTTCAATGGGCATGTTAAAACCTGTCAGAGGGGACGCCCTTGACAATCCCTGATTTTAGACATACAAATAAAATCATTGCATTACAAAAGCAAGAGGAATAGGAGAGGAAGCGGGCAGTGAAAAAGCTTGCCAGAATTGCCGTGAAGATGGGAGACGAATACATCGCCATAAAGGCAGATATTGACAGATCAGATGATAAGACTGCCTGGCTAAGATGGCTGAAAAAACATGTCCGCTATTCCAAGATTACAGCTGAAAGATATATGCGCGTATCACGTTTGGTCAAAAAAAGTATCACCAGTGATGCTTTTTTGATGTAAAGCTATCATGCTATATCTCGTAGTTGCCATGCCAGATGAAATACTTGAAAAGCTCACCCCTGACACTGCTTTTTGATCCCCTGACAAAGGCGGGATAAACTATTTGTTTTCTGTAGAGCCGCCAGATTCCTTATCGAGGCTCACCTTCTTAAAACAATCCCACATGGCCTGGATTGACTCTCTTGGTGCGCCATGACCCGCCCCCTCTTTGTATATAAACTCGGTTTCGTGTCCTTCCTGCTTTAGGATATGGACCCTCAATCCATATTTTTTGTGAAGGTAATCTTTCGTGCCGAACCAGACGAAGAAGGGGGCATGACGAAAAGAGGGCGTTCCGTAGCCGCTTGAGACGACGCCGTTTATCATGCCGCCGGCTGCAAAATAGTTGCCCCACTGACGGGCTAGCTTCGCGGTGTATGTGGCACCTTTTGACTGACCTGCAACATAAATCCGATATCTGTCAACATTGTATTCAGTACACGTTTGCTCAACGCACTTGACCACATAATCATCATCGTCTGTCTTGCCGTAATCGTATCCACTCCCTTTGCAAAGCTTCCACATTGTCCCTCGTTTTGACTCTGGTGAGACGACTATAAAACCCTCTTTTTCCAGCACGGGTTTCAAGACATCGTTGTATGAATCCATTCCTCCGCCATCACCATGAAGCCACAGAAGCAACGGAGTCGGCTTTTTTGGGTCATAATTTTTCGGAACCATCAACCTGTAAGGTCTAGTGTCGCCGCTTGCATCGACCTCCTTTTTAAAGCTCCCGGCACTGCCCCCCTTGCCCCCACTGCTCTGTGTTATCTTGTTAAGTTGTTCCTGCCATTCCTTTTTTGCCTTTTCGAATTCTTCCTGAGTTACCCATTCACCCTTACAAAGAACCAGGCCCTTTTCCTTTGCCTGTTGCGAACTAAGCCATTCGCCCTTGTGCTTTCGGTATCCCAGCGCCCAACGGCATGCCCGGTGATTCGGCTCCTTTTTTATCGCCTTTTCAAGTAGCTCCAGCGCCTCTTTCTCCTTATCTTGATCGTAGAGGAGCATTGACTTGTCATACATATCCTCCGCCGACTGGATTTCTCGCAGGTCAATTCCACAGAGGAGTATTGAGGCAGCAACGGCGAAAATAAGCCTATTCATTTGACTCGTGTAATATATACGAATTTTTATCTCACTCTGTTTGAAGGGTCAGTTACGACATCTGGCATCAGCCAGAAAGACTAGGAAATGTTGCTTATTTTTCAATCTCCTTCTTTCGCTCCTTGAGTGCTGAAAGGGCTGTTTCATAAAGTTCAAGAATCCTGTCCCAGGTTTTTGCTGAGTATTCCTTTTTATTTTCATTGCTTAGGCATTTTTCAACTTCTGATATAGCATCATCGATAATCTTTTTTTCAAGCGATTTGGCTAACTTACCAAGTGCAAATACAGCTGTGTTACGCGCCTTATGATTGTTCCTTATCAAAGTCAACATAGACATTGCCACTTCTTGCGAGAGATCTTTCTCAAATTTCCAAGACAACTCTGCTAACGTGCTAACGATCATCCTAGTTATCCTTATGTCCCTATCCTCAAGCCTCAATATAAGCGACCTTACTAACTGCTCTAGCTTTTTATTTTTTACAAAAGGTGTTAGTCGCACCAAAGCATGTGTGGTGAGATTGTTCAGAGCGAGCCCTCTACCATTAAATCTGTTCTTTACTTCTTTTACAAAGTTAGCTTTAAGCTCTACTTTTAAACGCCCAGCAATATGATTGAGCGCTTTTAGAAAATCTTCTCGATCTTGTGATTGTTTTTTCTCCAATTCACACAGCTTATCTACAGTGTAAGCTAGAATTTCTTCATTTGTAATACTACGAAGACAATTCTCCAATGCCTCGGGCGTATTGTAACGGACAACCTCATCCTTGCTCTCCAGTCTGCTCAAAAGCGTTTTAATCACATTGTCTAATGGTTTTTCGCCCATTTTTTTAACAACATAGCCCAGTGCCCTACAGGCGCCAGCATGCACCCTGTCGTCTCCTAATGCCTCCAAGTAAAACCATGCCTCTTCTTGAGCTGCCTTTTTGGAAGTATCAATACCGTTCAACCTCTCCACGATAATCCTTTCCTTCAAAAGCTTTTTTGCCAGATTACTTTTTTGAACATTGTCGATAATCTCTGCATTGCTCTGGAGCGCCTTTCCTATTATTCCAGGCCAATCTGTTTTTTCTGCAGTTGACAGGTTCTCTACAAGAAAGGGCGCTTTTTTCCACACATCTTTTATGTCAAATTCGTGAATAAATCTAACGATCATTACCACCTTCTTTGCCCTTACTTTGATTTCGGGGTCATCAGAGCTCTCCAAGGCCTTGCACTCCTTTTTTGCTTCATAATCGATCAGCTTTCTGACTGCCGCATCACGTACAGACACATCGTCGTCTGTAAACTCTTTCAATGCCTTTTCAATCTCCTGCTCTCGTAAATCTTGAGATGTAAATAAGGTGATAGTCACGATCAAGCAAAATAGGCTGTTTTTCTGGCTATTTTTCATTTTTCACCTTCTCAGGGGCAATCTCCCAATCTTTAAGCGCCTTTGCAGCAACTATTTATACACTGTGCCTACAAGAATGGACCTTCCACTATTTTATAGACGAATTAAAAGGCTTTTTTGTTTGGCGGATAACAATCTTAACTGGTCTATGATCACTTTTCCTTGGTCGTGAAGCTCCACTTTTTTGTGAATTCTTTGCCATCTACTGTGCAAGATACCTCGACTGTATATTTTATGCCGGATTTGAGAGCTCCCTTTGGAATAAGACATATAGTGTTGTATTGAGATGCTGAACCCGCTGGAGCAGGTTTCTCGGGGGTCGAGACGTAGCACTCGATCTCCTTCTCTTCATCCTTAAATAGAGTCTTGACATCTTTTATCTTTTGATTCTTGAAGAATGATATGGTCACAGGATGACCGGCGGACCCCTTGTGATCCTTCGGAAGGGGTGATGGGACTTCAGTAGAGAAACCAAGCGGCACATTTTTTTGATCGACCGCAGGATACAAAACAAATTCAGGGTCTTCTTTCTTCGAGGGACGCAGCCCAGAATAACATTCGATCACCGACGCCCATTTAGAGCCGTTCGTGGCACAACCATAACCAACATGTTTTACCTGAGTATGAATAAGAGGCATCCTGTGATAAAAAGAGGCCATAAAGCGATCTACATCAGTGGGCGGCTTTATAAAGGCAATCACAGATATAGGGGCAACTTTAGCTCCCTCCTCAGTATAACCCGGTGAATTCTTGTCCTCTGAGTGGGGGCTCTTCCCAGAGCCATACTTTATTAGATACTCTGCGTGTGCCTTGCATCCCTTGGTTCGCTCTAGATCAAGCTCTACAGGTTCAAGTCCAGTCAATTTCCGATATTCGTTCAACTTCTCTAGGCCTTTCTTGACCTCCTGCTCGTTTTGAACATCATAAGAATCCGAGCGAAAGACTGCCATGATTAAAAACAGAGACACGTTCACATATCTTATGATAAACATCACTTATCCAAGAAAGGTTTGAGCTTATCCACAGAGAGTTCCTTCCCTATTTTCCTGTCTGCCTGAAGCAGTGATTGCACAAACTGTTCAATAAGATAACGGCCAGCAAGGTTATTTCCGCCCTGATGCTGAAGGGCTGATACTACAAGCATCCCTTTTACAACTTGCGTCTCAAAGACCAAGGCACCCCTAGCCATATTGCGACAGTTGACAACCTCAATGATGGGATGAATCTTGTCGCTGAATTTAGAAACTTCTAGCATGTTGCGCTGTGTCATGCCCATGAATTGAAGATCAATGATCTCATCACACGGAAAATCACCCAGCTCTGGATGAGGAGGCATAATCGCTACCGTCTCACGCCAAAAGGGTAGTCCTACCCTCGGCCATTTTCCGCCAGCTGCCAGATGAACTACCCGACCGCCATCTTTCATAAAAGAAACAACATCATTGGTAAGTTTATCAGTAACAAGGACTTTAACATCCCCTAATTTTGATAGGTCATCTATCTTGACTCCCCATCCAAGATCTGACAAGGCCTTGGAATAAATCCCCACTTGCTTATCGAATTTTCTCTCAATATCCTCTGGTAAAAGCCATAGCATCCAATCATTTCTGGCAATTAATTCATCTTTATCCATTACCTCGGCAACCAAACGAAATGCAACAGGTGTTTTAACCTTTTGAGCGGCAAGTGAAATGGTAGCAAGCATTGCCGTCTCACCTTTTTTAATATTGACGCCCTCAGAACCCTTTGATTCAGGCGAGAAATCAATCTTGGCAAAGGCCTGCTTGTAACGACCAACAGGCTCCAATCCCCATCGCAGGGTACCTTTAGAAATTTCCCTCTTGCCATAGTGAGACAGAACTACCTGCACCTTGAATTCTTTGCCGGCCTTGAAGACAAATTGATCATCTGGTGTGGAGACTAGAAGCACCGAGTCCCCGTTAAATCGCATCCAGTCCTCAGGCTTCCATTTAAGATCGCCTGAATCTGTGTAGAGGCCAGGATTGGTTAATCTGATATCGCGGATACACGTTATTACATAACCGCTTGTCTCAGGCACCCTACGAAACGCCTCCAGCTGAAATTTTCGAGTCAAAAGGGAATGGGCGTATGAATGCGGGATCAGTGCCTCCCACGCCTCTTTTCCACGTTCTGCCAAAAGCTGAATCCTGAATTTTTTCTGGGCGTCGTAAGAATGAGGCAACCACCAAGGTTTCTCTTTTCCAGCCTTTTTTTCCAACCACTCCAGACTACGAAACGTATCGCAATCTATACTCTCCCCAAAGATGAATGGCTTGGCCTTGTGCTGCTTTAAAAAACCCTTCCAACCCTTGATGTGATTTAAAAACTCGTCATTGTCAACGTAGGGATGGCAGTCATAAAAATCGGCTCGATCACCGTGATCATGCAATCCAACCGCGCTGTCATCCTCTATAATCGCGCCCGGTATGAGACTCTTGCCAAGATCATACAGATCCTTCAAGACTGAATGGTCTACATCATGATTTTCGCATGTGATATCCCTCAGCACAATAGATGTCCGATTCCTATCCTGAATGTAGAATTCGGTATATTCATCCAACAAAGCCTGGCGATTCTTCTGTCTAACAGGTCTTATCCAGATTGGATACTCCTGCCACACAAGCATTCCCATTTCATCCGCAATCTCGTAGAACTTGGCAGGGAACAAGAAGAGACAGATCTTTATGAGATTGAATCCATAAGATTTTAAATCGCTGATCTCTTTTCGAAATGTCTTTTCATCAGGAATCGGCGCAATGAGTTCCGGATAATAACCCCAGTGAAGCATTCCCCGCACATAAATCTGCCGGCCATTCAACAGGAACTGACGATCCTTCACCTCAAAGGTGCGCATTCCAAATCGGTGAGACTGACGATCAAGGTGATTGCCAGTTGAATTCTGAAGAGTTAACGTCAGTGAATAAAGATGAGGATCTTCCGGCTCCCAGATCTTGACCTCAGGCAGGGTAACTTCTATTTTCGCCTCCGCCGGACTCGACTTGAGGTGAACCACTTGTTTACTTGAAGCAAGGATCTTTTCCTCTTTCCAGTTTGAGACCGATGCAACCAGCTCCACTTGCTTTGCTGACTCATCTTTGGAGAAAACTTGTGTGCTTATACTAACCTTTTTTTCTAGAGGCTTGGGCTGAATCAGCGGATCTGGCCCAAGAAAAACCTTGTTAGTCCTGTAGAGCAGAACATCCTGCCAGATACCTCCAAAGTGCAGGCTGATTTCATGGATAAACCCCTGAGTGGTGTGGCCGACTTTTTCATCGACGCGCACAACAAGCAGGTGTTCTTCACCCGGTTTTGAGTCTGTGATATCGAACCGAAAAGCTGTCCATGCACCGATATGGGACCCCAGCTCCTTGCCATCAATCCAAACCCTTGCCTCAGTCGCTACTGCCTTGAACTCAAGCCATACCCTCGATTCTGCCCAATCCTTTGGGATCTTTAGCTTTCTTCGATACCACCCTATGCCATCGAATTTGTCGCCTGCCGTATGCTCCCATGCGCTTGGGACTAGGATAGCCTTCCACTTGTCGCCTGCGTTGGGCATGAACCACTTTTGATCTACCCCAACTTTGGAAGTGTCCGCCTTGAACTCCCATGACCCATTTAAAGAGATCTCTGATCTTGACTGCATAGGCTTCACCAGATCTATTGACGTACCGCTAAACATTATGACAAAAGATAACAAAAGAAATCTGATCATTCCTCTCAAACTTATTGACATGATATCAACTAATGTGACGAGTGCAACCGTGTCTAACCTTCACTTACCAGTCCAAGGTTAGCTGCAAAATTGAAAGGCAAGCTTACAGCGCATTGACAGGCAACTTATTCCTTTTTGCCTGATACTGTTAGTTGATGGAACAAAAGATTGTCCTTATGGAGGAGTAAAATTGTGGCGTATTGCGGGGTGGTGTAAATGGGCCCCATTTGATCTCTCTTGTCATCGAGAGGGATATAGGCATCTTTACGGGGTTTAATCATGATGCTGCCATCCTCCTTTTGTGCACTTGATATAGGATCGCGAAAGTTCTGCCAGTATTTCATCCAAAGTTCGTCGTTCTTTAGAAAATAACAGGACAATCCGCCGAGAAAAAGGTGATAGGACGGTCCATGCTGTGCGTTGTCCAGATTCTCCATGTTCTTTTTTGAAAATTCTACTGCATTTGTAAAATTCGTGCTCTTTGAGAGTCCAAGGAGATGCATAGGCAGAAGAGCCCCAACAGTTCGACCAACGCTTGCTGGCGGTAAATTTCTATCCCCTATCCCATGACCATAGGTATAACCGCCGTCATCTGCCTGACCAGAGTACTTGTCCTTGAGCTGATAGGCCTGTCTGGCACCTTCGAATACCTTTTCTTCAATTTTGATTCCTGTATGCTTAAGAAGCAAAATCGCGAGCATAAAGACGTTCGTCTGGAAGATCATATTGTTCTTCTCATTGCGATAGTTCCAGCCGCCCGACTTGCATTGAACCTTGATGAAATAATCCCTCACATCCTCCAGTAACTTTTTCAGATTGTCCGATTTTTCCGTCTGATAAACACTTGCAAGGAAAAAGACTGCATAGGGCAGCGATTGAAACATATAGCGATCATTGGCATCGACAATCTTCCGGGTCAATTTCATTGCAGCCTCTTGTGCCAGACCCAACTCCCTCTGATATTGACCCTCTTTTGTTGTCGAACCGCTTGCATAGAGCCCAAGTCCGACAAGGGCGGTATTAGCCAAGATATAGTTATCATTGCGCAATACAGAGGGAGCACTGCCGGTGTTTACGTGTTTGCCATCTTGTCCCCAAGAGCCATCCTTTCGCTGGTTAGAAACCAGGAATTTTAACGCCTTGACTATCGCATTGTCGCACGGCTCGCACTTTTTCGGGCATGATTGACTGTGCTCTACGATTTTACTTTTCTCTTGTGTTGCCCCAACAACAATAAGAACGCTAATCAGCGCAATATATAACTTGCTTTGATTTTTAAGCAGCGACATCCTTGATACTCTTTGTCATTTCTCGCTTCCTTTCTGTTCAATCGGACTTTTTTCCAGCTCTGAAAGCGCCAGTAATCCCATTCCTGTGCCGTAAACACGGCCTATGTAGTGAAAGTCTATCCACGTTCCTTCCTTACTTTGAATCTTACAGAGCTCCTCTTGCATCAGCGGGATATATTTTTTGCGTATCTCTTCAGGCACATATCTCAGGGCAACTGCAGCATAGTAGCTGCCATAAAGATAAAAGTATGGTGCCACCCCATGCAGTTCATTAATATGTTTTATCTTTGTGTTGCCGCCTTTTTTTCTTGCCTTTTCCAGCGAGTCATAATATTTGAAGAATATCTCAACTGCCTTGGCAACATCTTCTTTTTTCTTTTCACCGTTCAAATACAAACCCAACGTGATTGAACAGACCCTTGCGATACCCCCTTCCACATATTCAGGCTGTCTTATCTTTGCAAACTTGTCGCCTTTTAGGTGCATAACCTCATAGAGATAGTAAAAGGGATGAATCTCCATATCCTTGAGCATTTTTACAGAGCTCTCGACCAGCTTGTTATCAACCTTTATTTTATAGGCTTTGGCCAGCGAAAGTGTCAGCAGTGCTGAACTCGTTAAAAATGTCGTTGGAGCCTTTGGATAACCCCATCCATCATAACCTTCTGGGGCCTTGACCATAGAAGTGCCAAGCGATTTTAATCTTTCTGATAATATCTTTTGAATATTCTCTTTTGTGATCAGAGTTTGTTCACAACCCAAGAGATCAAGCATAAGGTCAATGGTAAATATATGACCATAGCCGCTGTCCTGTAACTGCATTCCACTCTGTCTGCCCGGAGACTGATACTTTTCAAGCCATCCCAGTACCTTTGTCAAGGCCTCATCGATTCGCTTGGGATCAATCTCACGACTAGAGAGCAACGCCTTGGCAACGATTACAGTGTGGGCCAACTTGGGTTCCCATAGATTCATAGGCATGCTGCCATGGTCACCTGGCCAGGCGCCGCTACGCTCCTGTTTTCCGAGCAAATAGTTAACAGCCTTGGTCATTGTCTCCTTGACCTGTTCCTGTGTAGGCGTCTTTTCCTGCAACACCATTTGCTCATCATGCGCATGCAGGAAGAGAAGCGGATAAAACAATCCTGCCAAGACTGAAAAAATCCTAATGCCTTTCATACGTGCTCATAAGGTAATACGTATATGATGAGACATCGTTTGAAAAAACTATTTGGATTCCCTGGGTTTTATCTTGTCAAAAAGAAGGTGTCCCTTGTGAATCTGCAAGACGATGGTATACCATGAAGTTGTCCAGAGGGGACCGAGGTAAATTCCATCTATCGGCCATGCCTCACGTTTCTTGTGTGACTTGATCAGGATGCTCCCATCTTCTGATTGCGCCTTGACGATCCGTTCACCGAAAACATCCCAGTAACTTTTCCACAGGGTTGATTCCGTGTAATAACAGGAAAGGCCAGCCCAGAACAAGTGATAAACAGGTCCATGTTGACCGTACTCCACATTCTTGATATTCTTTTCTGAAAATTCCTTTGTCTTTTTGAACGCATCAGAGAGCCCAAATATGTAAAGAGGCCATAATGCCGCAACTGACCTGCCAACCGAAATAGGAGGGGCATCTATGCCCTGCGGCTTTTTACCTAGAAAAAAAGAGTGATATGTATATGAGCCGTCAGACTGGCGAGTTTTTCCCTCATAATACTTCTGTGCCTCTTCAAAAACCTTCTCTTCAACCTTGATCCCGGCTTCACGAAGAGTCAAGAGTGCAATTACAGAACTTGTAACCTCAAAGAGTTTTCCTGTGGCTTTTTTGGGATTTTCTCCAAAGCCATATGCCCAACCGCCATCGCTTAACTGAAGCTGCAACCACTGATCGCGAATTTTTTCAAGAATATTTTTTAAATCATCAGATTTGTCCGCATGATAAACATGGGCAAGAAACATCATCACATAGGGAAGTGCATCCCCGCGATCCTTTCCAAGGTGCTGGTTGACATATTCAATTGCGGCCTCCTTTGCCTTTTGTATCTCATTCTTGTATGGGCCATCTTTTGTCGTTGAACCGCTGGCTACAAGGGCCAATCCGTATAGAGAGGTGAAGACAGACCATTCCCCAATCGACTTGGGTGGTGGAACACTATCTTTCTTCTGCCATTTTTCCTCCCATGCCCCATTCTCTTTCTGCTGAGAAACAATAAATTTCAATGCTTTTTGTACTGCTTGATCACACCCTTTACAAGACTTGGGGCAAGAACTGCTATGCTCTTGAGAATCAGCATTAAATGAGACGAGCAAGAGCATTCCGGATAACAACCAAGCGATTGGATATTTGACCCTTGGCTTTTCAATTAAGGACATTTTTTCTCCTTGCATAGTAAAAGTTTATCTAACCACATTGCCCTGCCATTTGCAAACCTGTATCCTTTCATATCTATAACGATCAGAGGGCTATTCTAATGCAGTATTATTTTGTAGATTGGCTCGGCAAATTCAATCGTGTCGTCGTGCCTCGCGGCGCGTGCGATACATCAGCGTCCGACACTTTTTGCAACTTACCAAAGACAGATCCACCGTCGCGATATTTTCAACGTCTGCTCGGTGAGCCGCCTCACGATCCCGCGGATTACAAAATAGCATGCCATTTGCGTTCAGCCCGTGCATTTCCCGCTTTTGACGTCTCTTGCTCACTTGAACTTTCCTGTTACTAGGCAATACCTTGGAGATTCAAAAGTTTCGAATACAATGGTCAAATGTTATTTTTTAGATTGGCTGATTAATTGTTCACCAGAGAGGATTAAGAGGGCCATTGAGGTTGCGTATTGGAAACCGACCCTGGAGTCGAGCCAGCTGCCATCTTTTCTCTGTATATCAACAATAAATTTATTGATCATTTCGATACATTCCTGAGGTGTTTTCTGATTCTCTTCCGTTTTATCCACATTGATGGCAGCATCCTTGCCAATCAAATGGAGCGCCTGCACTGCAAAGAAATGCCCATAAAGGTAATAGTAACCCGCAATGCTCTCATTTGATTTATCGTGAGTTCCAGTACCCGGTTTATCTTTATGTCTGCTCTTCTCCAGCGAGTCACGGTTTCTAAAGAAATTACTCAGAGCCCTCTGGAGTTTTTCCTTATCACTTTCACCGTAGAGAAAGAGGGCAAGCTCGCAAACCACGTTGCGTCCGCACGATCCTTTTTCAGTCTCTTTTAATGTATTTTTTTCGCCCTTGTAAAAATAGATTCCATCCTTCTGACGCGCCTTCTTCACGCACTTGACCCCATTTTTAATTACTTCATCTGAAACCTGAAATCCTGCGTGCTTGGCCACCAAAAGAGCGATCACAGAGGCAGGAGAAAGAAACATTGCTGATTCGCCTTTGTATTTTCCGACCTTTCCCATGCCATAATAATCCCAGCCTCCATCTTCGTTTTGATTCTCCTCAAACGCCTTGATGATCTCATCGATTTTGTTCTTCAACTCTTCACTGGGCTGTTTTTTACAGAGTTTCAGCAGGCAAAAGAGCACAAAGACATTTTCCCTGTTAAAAACAGGCTCCTTTTCGCCATCACCAACCTTATAAGACTCGGTAATCCATTTGGCAGCCCCATCGATAGCCTCAGAAATCGTCTTTCCCGCCCCATCAATCTTTGCATCAGAAAGCGCACAAAGCGCCAAGACCGCTATTGCAGAGATGCCGGCATGGTGCTTGTGACCAAAACGCCAATTGTAATCATCATCTCCCCATTGCCCCTTTACATTCTGTTTTTCAATCAGGAATTTAATTCCAGCGGCTACAGACTCTTTTACTGAGACCGCCTTTTCTTCCTGCTGAACAGCCGAGGCAACAAGGGAGATGAAAGGGATCAAAAGCAGAATTTTCCAAGTCATTTCTCACTCTCTTTTTTCTCTTGCGTTTCATTTATGATTAGCGGTTTAAGCTTGTCAAATACCAGATGACCTTTTCCAAGCTGAAGGATAAGAGCATAGATCGCAGATGTGTAGATAGGACCAAAGCTTTTACCATCGATAGGCCTGTCGGATCCACTGCGCGGCTCCAAAAGTATACTCCCATCCTCTTTTTGCACCTTTAAAATGGCATCTTGGTTCTTTGCAACGTACTTCTCCCACAGTTTTTTATCGTCACCATAAAAGCATGACAATGCACCCATAAGCATGTGATACGAGGGACCATGCTGAGACCTGTCGAGATCATCAAGATTACTATCTACAAACGCCTTGGCTTTTTCATAGGTTTTACTCTTTGTCATACCTAAAAGGTACATTGTCCAGAGGCCGGCCACTGTCCTCCCGGTAGACTCGATCGCCAGCTTCTTGGAAGGCTGTGGCTTGGCTTTGGTAGAGTATGCGTGTAAATAATAAAAAAGAGAGCCATCCTCAATCTGTAAAAATTCTGCATAACATTTGCGCACATTCTCAAACACTTTATCATCAACTTGTAAATCACACAATTGTCCGAGGCAAACAAGGGCCGCTGTATTGCTGTTTGTCACAAAAGTCATACTTTGTTTAGCCAATGGCCCATGATAATTCCAGCCCCCCTGCTTTTCCAACATCTCTCTGACAATAAAGTCCCTGACCTTTCCAAGCAACTCTTTTAATTCTTCAGTTTTTTCTATCTGATACATGTGAACCAAAAACCAAGTGGCGATGGAAACATCTACTCGCCTCACACAATGAATGCCCGGAGGATAGTTTTGCGGCTTGGCTTTCAGCATTGATTTTACATAACCTTCTACCATGTCAAACACAACTTTTTTTGCCTTGGCCAGTTCCTTCTGATATGGGCCCTCTTTAGTTGTCGATCCGCTCGCCAAGAGTGCGAATCCATTTAGCGCCGTATATGAAAGGGCCATTTTATCAGGCTCCTTGTCCTTTGGATCATCGGACACCCATTTACCGTCCTCTTTTTGCTGTGAAACGATATATTTGAGGACCTTTTCTACTGCCGGGTCGCACACCTTGCACGACTTGGGACAAGTATCATCGTGCTTCTTTTCCTGTAAAGAGGCACGGGTAGATGGCTCGGCATTAAAAATCGAAATGCATAGCAAAATAGCTACGGCATAGAATTTCATACTCGCGCTCCTTAAACCACTGGATCAGTATACACATTTAAACACATTATTATTACTGTTTTTCCATGCATTTTGTTTGAGGGTTTACGCGTGTGCCCCGTAATTGTTAAATTATGTGTGCTCGAGCTTATAAAATGAAGATTTACGCTCGAGAAATGGATTTTAAAACTTTTCCCACACATTTTTGAACAATTACT
>SBBU01000032.1 GCA_005239585.1 Planctomycetaceae bacterium | reverse complement strand
CAAGCACCCTGCAGCAGAGGGCATCTGTCCTGCTTGGATTTAGCCCCAAGCGAACCATGCGCACTGCCCAAATCCTTTATGAAGGAGTAGACGTTGGGGATGGGCCTGTCGGATTAATTACCTACATGAGAACAGATTCTTTTCGCATTGCCGGCTCCGCCCTCAACCAAGTACGTAACTTTATAACCGAGAAATACGGGGAAAAATATAGGCCTGAAACCCCAAATTTCTTTAGGGCGAAAAAAGGCGCCCAAGAGGCTCACGAAGCGATAAGACCAACGTCAGCATTTAGAACTCCAGAATCTATCAAAAACTATCTTGGCAGCGATCTCTACAGACTCTATAAACTTATCTGGGAAAGATTTGTCTCATCACAAATGAAAGAAGCAATTTATGACGTAACAGATGTAAAGATAGCTGCCAAAAACACAATTTTCTTGGCCAGCAAAAGTGTAATGAAATTCGATGGATTCACAAGGGCAATGTCCGTGAGACAAAAGGAGGAGCAATCGCTGCCAGAGCTAAAAGTTGGCGAGATCCTTGAGCTGATCTCTCTCAATCCATTTCAGCATTTCACAGAACCTCCGCCCCGATATACAGAGGCAAGCCTGATTAAAGCCCTCGAGAAATACGGCATAGGCAGGCCCTCCACTTTTGCACCTACGATTAGCACAATTCAGGATCGGGGATACGTTATCATTCAAGACAGAAAGCTTAGTCCAACAGAGCTCGGAATCCTCCTGACCGAAAAATTTGAAAAGCACTTTAAGAACTTTATCAACTACTCATTCACGGCTGAGTTGGAAGACAAACTGGACAAGATAGAAGAAGGCAAACAAGATTGGACAAAGGTAGTCAAGGAATTCTACGGCGATTTTACCAGTGAACTAGAGTCAGCCATAAAGGAAATGACCACAGAAAAGGGGATAGAGAAGGCCAAGTGCCAAAAATGCGGCGAGGCTATGTTAACTGCATGGTCGCGCTACGGGCAGATGATCGTGTGCTCAAATGAATCCTGCAAAAACAAAAAAATACTTTCTGCCTCAACCCAAACCAACATCAAGTGCGATAATTGCAATGGCCCCATGATGATGAAATTCGGCAGATTTGGAAAATTCCTTGCATGCATGAAATATCCCGACTGCAAGTTCACAATCTCAATAATGAGAGGCGATAAAATGATAAGAATTCCAAAAAAGACGTATCTTAGATGCGAGAAATGCGGTTCACCTTTCGCCGTCAGAACATCACGAAGAGGACCCTTTATCGCCTGTACGAGATATCCCGAGTGCAAAAATGCAAAACGAATACCAAATGTGTGGCTTGTACCCCTCTCAAAAGATGCAGGAAATCCTCCTGAAGAAACAAAAGAGGAAAGGGAAGACCCTGAATGAAGCTCTGCACAGCAATCCGCCAAAGGCGGAGTTCGGTATCTGGGCACAACGATACTTCATTCGCCGAAGCCAACCTGCCTTCGCTCTTAGCTACGGCAGGTTCACCTCGCCATTCATCCTCGCCCCATAAGGGCGAAGCTCGCCCAGAGGGCGGCACCCAGCAAGCTGGGTGGTATTCTGGCGGAGGCGAATAAACGATGCAAACGAATATTGGCAGATGCATACAGAACAAAGATCACCTGTCTGAGTCCATCTATAAGGGGCAAGCCGGCAACTTCCAAACAATACTATGGAGCCCCACGGGTAAATCCATGGTATCATTGTTACACCCCTTCGGGGCGACATCCGTACCAGAGAACCAATTTACATACGAACCCACGGCTAAAGCCTTGCTACTCTTGGTACGGGATAGAACCATATGAAATCTATTTTCATAACAGCTACTGACACCGGCATCGGCAAGACCTATATAACCTGTGGAATCGCAAAAACGCTAAGAAAACAGGGTATAAATGTAGGCGTCATGAAACCAGTCTGTACCGGACCACGAGATGACGTTAAACAGCTTATAAGGGCATCTGGGGTTGGTGATCCTGTAGACGAGGTAAACCCTATATGGCTTTCAAGACCTCTTGCTCCATACATCGCCAGCAGACTGGGTAAAGCAAAAATTTCTATCGAGAGAATAGAGGAATCTTACGATAAATTAAGAAGACGTCATGAGGTATTGTTAGTTGAAGGAATAGGCGGATTAATGGTGCCGATAAAAAAAGACTTGAATGTATCCGATTTGATTAAGCTCTTTAATCTTCAGGCCATTATTGTTGCAAGGCCCACTTTGGGCACATTGAATCATACCATGCTGACAATAAACGAAGCACGCAGAAGAGGTATTAAAATTAAGGGCGTTGTCATAAACTATTGCCAAAATTTTCCCAGATCGGCTGCGGAACAAACCAATCCAAAAACCATAGAAGATCTTACCGGTATCCGTGTCCTGGCAGAGATACCTTTCCTGAGAAATGGTTTTTCTTCAAAACACTTGAATCTTCTTGTGGAGAAATTGCTATGAATCCTATACTTTTAGGCCTCATTCTCTCTGTAATGCAGCAAGATAGACAGACAGAAATCGAACTCCTCGAGATACGAGTTGCTGCTCTAGAGGAAAAAATCAAAATAGCCATGAAAGAAAAAGACCCTAACGTTGGCGCATACTTGCAGGAATTTGAAGAGAGACAGGATCGTTTGGGAAAACTCAGGATAGAAGAAGAGAAAGAAAAATTAAAAAGACACAAAGAGTCAAGATTTATGTACATGATTGACGTTGGTTCAACCTTCCTGGACTTTGATGCAGATCTTAGGCTACAGACAAAATTTGGCTGGCACTTTGAGTTTCAGGTTAATATTGGATTTATATCCCCAGGAATAATTCATGAATTTACAGACACAAAAATACAATCCAATACAATGGATGCCGATGTGACAACCAGCAGCTTGCTTTTTGAGCTCGAGATAAACGAACCAGATTTCAGGGAAAAAGACCTATATTTCTCAGCAGGCCTTGCCCTTGGCACCATGAAAATAGAGGCAAAGAACCCTGGCGGTCCTGAAAAAGCTTTGATAAGCGATGAACATGCAATGATCATGCGTCTTTCACCCGCAATTAACCTCAGGTCATTCGATATGTTCTATGTAAAGATAGGACCCTTTATAGAGTTTGAGAGAACACCATTTATTGCCACCTCAACGAAGACACATATCAGCAGAGGCATTTTATTCAGTGTTCACCTGTTCTGGTAAAGGTTCCTCGAAAAAACGGAAAGCACTTTCCGTTTTTTACTATACTTATATAACTATATAATT
>SBBU01000308.1 GCA_005239585.1 Planctomycetaceae bacterium | reverse complement strand
GCGTATTCCCTCCAAGACGTGATTTGTTCGGTGTGCCATCAAGCTTGATAAGAGATTGATCAAGCTCAGCCTGACTCTCGACCGATTTACTAGTCAAGGCACTATTTATTTCACCTTGAATGAACTTTACTGCCTTTCTGCACCCCAGCCCATAATAACGTCTAGGTTCACCATCGCGAAGTTCATGGGTCTCTGCCTTGCCGGTTGAGGCGCCTGACGGAACAGAGGCAGTACCCACTGCATCACTTGATAGCTCGCATGTGGCTTGGATGGTAGGGCGACCTCGACTATCGAGTATCTCAAGCGCGCCCAGTCTTTTAATTACTGCCATAGCGCTCTATTCTATCCACAAATTGATCAATCAATTCAATTATTTTAACAGGTCTATCCTGCATCAACTCGACTACAACATCTCTCTGACAAGATCGTTCATTCTCACCAAGGTATTCCAGTTGTGATCGTCCAGCAACGCGTGCCAAAAGGCACCCGAGCGTATGTTCTACAGACCTGGCTTCAAAATCGCCTTGCGCCAATCCAGAGGTATTTACATAAACCTCCCAGTATCTCTTTGCGGCAAGTCTCAACGCGTCACGATGGACCTTGCAGTGATGCGCCTTGGTCAAAAAATGGGTCATTGCAAAACCGATATCAAAGGCAGGGTCTCCAAAGTGAATTACCTCGTGATCGATAAGTACAAGACGATTTTGAAAAACTAGGATGTTTTTTGGGCTGAAATCCCCATGAACAATAGATAAAGAGAGACCAAGCGTCTCTTGGATCAAATCATTTAAGAAAGGTGCTGCTTTAGTGATCTGAGATGCAGTAAAGCGGTAGTATGGCTCCAGTCGGAGAGATTCGAAAAATGAACGATCTAGAAGGATTGGAGGAACTGTCTCTCCCTTTTTGTATGAATTTCGATGAATCACACCCAATAGGCGTCCAAACTGATCGACATGATCCTGTTCTATCTGTCCTTCAAGCAGCATCGACTTGAAATTTTGATGCGGCTCAGGAACAGCCTCCATAGCAAGCACGTTATGTTGACGATCCTCGAAAATAAACGGTGTTACTGATCCCTCCGGGACTATTTGGCTCAGCCACTTTAAACCCAACGCTTCACGATGGATCCGCTCTGGGCTGCTGAACCATGGGACAGGCACACGCAGTTGTTCAAGGGCTTGTTTAAGCACCCACCTCTCCCCAGACTGACGCTTCACCAGCACCGTGCGATTTGAAACGCCGCCTGCCAAGACCCTCAGCTCAGGATTTTCATTAACCTGAATCTTTTTTGTTTCGCGCAGGTATGACACCAACTCCTGTGGGTTTTCGATATTCATAAAGCAATTTTACCGCCAGCCGACAAGTTTATGAATCTGAGGGATAACAAATGTTTCCAGTCCTTTTGATTCACAGATGGATCTTAGCGATTGTAACAGGACTGCCCCCGGCTCGACCGTTTGTTCATTTATGGGTGTCACGGGCATCAAGACCAGCGGCATATCTGGATTTGATTCCAGTACACAATCGCAGGCCTTTCTAATCTCATCCGGGTTGCTATCCTCCATAATAACAATTTTTGCGAATGCCTCTTTACCCCGCCCTGCCCTGAGGCATGCCTTGACATCATTCCAGTCCAAGCTGACACCGGGGCATGAAGGGAGTTTTATATCGAATGCAAATATATCAATGAGGTGTGACACTTGGGAAATCCTATCTGCCAGTGTCCCGCTTGTCTCAAGGTAGGTCTTTATTCCTCTTGATTTGAGTCTCTCCAAGAGAGCGCTGAGAAATTCAGCTTGAAGTAATGGCTCGCCGCCTGTGATGCTTACTGAATGATACCCATTATCTGAATCCAAAAGTCTGTTTATATTTTGGGATACGAACTCTAAATCGAGCGGGTTCTCATAGCTATCGAAATCCTCAGAATGGGGTTCTTTCTCGATAAGACAAGTCCTGCCTTTAGTCCATGTCTCAGGAGAATCGCAATATAGACACCGTAAATGGCAGCCTGAAAAACGCACAAATATCTGCTTTACGCCGGCGTAAATACCCTCACCCTGATAACTCGCAAATATCTCGTTCAAGTAACCTTTATAACCCATTTTGATTCATTGCCCTCTTTGACCTTAGGCAGGACTCGCAACTAGCACATGGCGCCCTGCCTGCCCTATAACATGACCACGTAAGCTCAAATGGAACATCCAATCTTTTTCCAACGGCAACAATCTGGCGTTTTGTTAAACTCTGAGTCATGCTTACAACTTTTACTTTACTGAGTGTCGAATAGGATAGCGAATCATTAACTGCCCTGGTGTATTGAGAAGAATTATCCGGGAATGTAGCCCCTTCCTCTTTATTAAAGCCCGTAAGGATGATGTCAATCTTATCAGACTCTGCGATGCTTGCCGCGATGTTTATAAAGAGACCATTCCGATTAGGCACCCATACAGCCTTGGCAGTCCGAGTCGTTCGTGCCTTGTTATCCAATTCACCCAAGCCAAGCCTGGGCAGAGATTTTTTTCTGTTTACAAGCGCAGTTTTGCAGGTTCT
>SBBU01000353.1 GCA_005239585.1 Planctomycetaceae bacterium | reverse complement strand
GCATCCAGATTCACACTTGGGTTATTTCGCGCGATCTCATTGAGTCTGATCTTTGCCTTTATGCTTTCACCGTATCTTGTTGCAGAAGTCAAGATGGAAGAGAGACCTACTTTTACAGTGCTTGTAGATAATTCCGCTTCAATGCAGCTCAAGGACAGGAAAATGGCTGTAGCAGAATCAGTTCAGAAGATAGAGAGGCTAAGGTCTAAGTATATCCTTCAAATCTTCGAATTTGGTAAGGAGGTGCTTACATATCGCGAGAAAAGCAGACCACAGCCCTTTACAGCAATAGGTAATGCAATCAGTCAGATTCAAAGAGGGGATATATTGTTGCTGTCGGATGGACAGAATAATTTTGGAATTGATCCTGTCGAGGCATCGGAAAGGTGTAAATCAAAGATTCATACCATAGCGACAGGTTCAGATAAGGGAATTAAGGATCAAAAGATCGAGTCGGTTAATTCTCCAAAACAGGCAATGTTAGGGAGTAGCGTGCCTATTGTTGTACATTTGTGGTTCTCGGACATGAAAAATACGACTTCGCGCCTGACAATGCTTGTGGATGACAAAAAAACAGATGAAAAAGAGCTTGTCCTGACTAGCGACTTGCAACAGGAGAGGATTGAATTCAAATTTGAACCCAAGGAGACAGGATTTAAGAAAATCACACTAAAGTTAGAGGCAAAGGACGAGGAGATAAACAAATCGAACAATACTTATACTACTTTTATTGATGTCTCTGATATTGATCTAAAGGTCTATTTCCTTCAGGGGTCGCCGAGATGGGAGGATAAGTATCTGATACGCCAAATAGGTAAATTAAAATCATGCACGATTCACATAAGTTCCATCGACAACGCATTAAGTGATTATGACGCGGAGAAATATAATATCATAATCATATCTGATATCCCGCAGAAACTTTTGAAGCATCTCTCAAAGCTGGAACCTATTCTTTCAACAAAGGAATGCGGGGTGATAATACTGCCATCTTATGAAATGATCAAGTCGGAGAGTTATCTTCATCAGATAAGTCCTGTATTCCTAAAAATCATATATTATAGCGATGGCAGATATTCCCCGATTATTACAAAGGCAGGGGCAGAGATCTTGGCCAAGTCGGATGAGGGATCTGATCTCGTAATAATGCACAAGTATCTCAAGGCAAATGTCAGTTTTGTTGCAAGTGATGTGTCGTACAGGTGGTTGCTGGGCTCGTCTGAGTCTCAGGCGAAGTACAAAAGATTTTGGCAACAGGTTCTAATGTGGGCAGCCAAGAAAGAGGAAGCTATTGAGATTTCACTTGAAAAATATACTTTTCTACCGGGAGAGCAGGTAAGGATTATTTCCAAGAAAGAGGCCGTAGTGACTGTTATAGACAGCCATGGGAGAAAATCTGAACCATTTAGTTCTACTCTCAGCTATACTCCAAATGACCCCGGAGAGTATCAATTATTGGCTAAAGTAGGTGAAAGAGAAAAGAGACTGGTATTTATTGTAAGAGAGGCAGATGTAGAGACAGAGGATCTTACTGTTAACAAACAGCTTCTTAGACAGGTTGCCTCGGTCACTGGAGGAAGATTTGCAGAGTCGAGCAATATAGATGATGTGGTTTCATGGCTGTGGGATAACTCAAAACCTGTGCAAAGGACTAAGTTCGAGAGGTTTTCATTCCCGGAAAATCCGCTTTTTATCCTTGTTTTCGTGTTTTTCCTCTCTATGGAATGGATGATACGCAGGATGAAGGGGCTTGCATAATGTACGAGATAACGCTTGCACGGCGGATAGGCGAGGTTAAATGGGAGATAAAAAAGGCTGAGATCCTTATCTGGACATTTGTCTTTGGAACTATAATACCAGCCATTCTGCTGTGCGAGACGATCACTGACAAGATGTATAATCTGGATCTTACATATAGGGCATCTTTTTTCTATGCGCTCGTTGCATTGGTATTTTGCTATGTAGTGATAGTTGTTTACGTACTTACACGCCAAGTCTCAGATTACTTTGTTGCCAAGACCATCGGTTCACTCGAACCAAGGTTGCGGGAAGGGCTAATGTCTCTAGCTGATTCACAATCGAACCTTATCTCTACAATGATCGAGGAAAGAGTTGATACGAATCTGAAAAACCTTGACTATCTCTCTCTCTTTTCAAGAAGGGCATTCGCAACAGCTGGTTATTTTCTGGCAGTAATTGCAGTGTTATTGGGGTTTGCGATCCTTGCTACAGGCAGCAATTTCTTCTACCATCTGGCAAGGACAGCATGGCCATTTGCGGAGCTTGCACAGGCTGACACAACTGTAATAAAAAATCTCACAAAAACTCGTCAGGTAGTAAGAGAAGGCGCATTGCTTGTTGAGACTGAAATCAAGCCTCAAAAACCTGCCAAGGTCTATCTAAGTTATGACAAAAAGGAATGGTTTCATTTGGAACTGGTTAATAATCAGGCTGTGATACAAAATGTACGCGCAAATTTTGAGTATTTTATTGCGACAGATGATGCTGCAACTGGAAATTTCAAGATCGAATGTATCGAGGGACCATCTGTAAAAAATATCGAATTTACAGTCAAACCGCCTGCCTATACCGGGCGGACGGCGTTTACAAAGAGTGAATTCTCAGTTGAAGCGCCGCAGGAATCGCATATAAAGATTAGATTCACGCCAGATAGAGAGATTACTCAATCCACATTTGTTTACAGCAACGGACACAGGGATGATGGCGCAAGTTCGGAATTGATTTGCAAATCGAGCATTAGCTTTCATATAGAGCTTAAAGATAAGCAGGGCAGTGTTGGCAAGACTTCTGAATATGTGATAAAGATGATACCTGATAGACCTCCGCAGGTTTCTATTTTATCGCCGGAAAAAGAGTCGGTCATCGGCCCTGAGGATAAATTTAAACCAGTTGTGCTTGTCAAGGATGATTATGGGCTCAAGTGGCTGGCTATGTACTATCAAAAGAAAGATGAAGACGAGAAAAAAATAGACCTGCCATTGAAGAATGGCGAGCTATTCACATTTGAATTCTCTCCGCATCAATTTGGTCTCAGGAAGGATGATTCCATGATCTACTATTTCGAGGCTGCAGATTTTTATCCAAATCGGAAGGCCCGTGCAACAAGCGGGGTCAATATCCTGCATATAAGCGACAAACCAAGTGCCAATCAGTCAGCTCTGAATAAGCTTCAGGAGATCCTTAAAGACGATACAAAACTCGGTAAGCTTGGAATAAAAGAGAAGGTTAAAGTAACGGGAACAAAAGATGAAGGTCCTCAACGAAAAATAAATACTCAAATGGAAAAGTTGATAGATGCCTTGATGGGCCTTGATGAACAGATTCTCAAGGAAGAGCAGGTTGAGAAAAAAGTCCTTCAGGAGCTGAAAGAGGCGGCAAAGTTTGAGAAGAGAGAGCTAGGAGAAGAAATGATAGTGCAAGAGGTAAAGAAATTGGAAGAAAAGGGAGAGAACAATACGGGGGAGTTTGTAAAGACGAAGGCCTACCAGCTTATTCTTGCCAAGGCAGACAAGATTGACGACGTACTCTTGCTGATCGAGTCGCGAGTGGATAAAAAGTTCAGGCGCCTAGTCGAGGCCTATTTTAGAAACTTGGCAAGACAGGAGTGATTATCCCGCCGTCGCCACTTGCCTGGCAAAACGCCAGTGTAGGCAGGGAATACCCCGCTAATTGCATATGAGATGAATGGCGCAAGTAAGGCTTTGGCGGGATTCCGCCTTAGTTTGCTCCGAGTCCGCGTCGACACAGGATGCCCCGTTGCTTGATCAAGGAGGCTTCATTCATATTTTTCCAGGAATTTCTTTAAGCTATGCTCCAGTTCTATCATTTCCTTAGTCTTTGGCAATTCAAACCCCCCCTTATCGAAATTATCCGGGATAATTTCTATGTGCTGCATTGTGGGTGTGCGGATGTTTTCGGAATTGCAATAGGCCTCCATCTCAACTACAACAAAAGAACCGCCGCCATGGGAATCGTGAGTCCCAGTCAATTTGATGTATTTGACAGGCGTGGGTTCGAATTTGTCCAACTGCCACCCTTTATGATCTCCTTCTTGCTTGTCAACAACCTTTTTCCAGTTGTTCCCATCACTGGACACCTCAATGTAGTATCTGCATGATCTTCCATCTGGATATAAAAATATTCCTATAGCGCTTAACAAATAAGATTCCTTTAACTCCACGGTCATGGCCTGACCATTCTGACAATATGCATAATTATTCGAATTGAACGTTCCATCCACCAGCATATTATTCTGAGTGCATCCGGTTACTTTTGCACCAAGAGCTAAATTACCTCCCTCGATCCTTCCTTTGCCTGTGGTGATCTGTGAAATCTGCGTTTTTTTGATCTTTATCTTTCCTATCTGGCTATCTAATTCAAACTCTTCCTGTTCTATTTTTCCCTGAGACTTGCTTTTCCTTGTCAACACCTCATCAGTCTCTTTTCCTATAGTTACACTTATGATGTCCTTCAACGGAATTTCCATCTTTCCATAATCTGTAACTAACTCTATCTTTTCCTGTGACAGTTTTCCTCCCAGCCTTGATCCATCGCTGAAACTTATCGTTATATTGCCTTCTACCTCTCCTTCAGGGGGGTTGAACGCAAGCGCCTTCATATCCTCCGCACTTACTATGAGCTCTCCATATCTCGTCTTTGCTTTTATTACCGGATATTTTACCCATCCCTTTAGATATAAACCTTTGCCTTCCACCAAATCCTTCTTGATCTCGTACTTTTTGCCTTCATATTGCAAAAGCAATTTTTTTACCCTGGACTTTACTTCTTCATCTTTATGGTCTTTGTTCTCCTGCAATACCGGGATTACCACCCATCCCATTTTTGCCAGCTCATCCTGTGCCTTTTCTCTTGTTTCAGGGTCTTCATCTGAAAGCTTTCCTATCAGCTCTTTTGCCCTCTTGTGAAGTTTCTCTATCTGGTCCTTTCTGTAATCAAAGAATGTTATTTTGCCTATCCTTGTAGTGTCTACTTTTACATCTCCGAAATGACTCTCGAGTTCAATATGTTCTTTCTCTAATTTACATGTGAATTTCTCGCCTGCCTTTGTTGCTATTACGGTATTATATTCTTTGTCGGTGGATGACTTGATTGAGCTGCCCAATGATCCTGCTTCAGATAGCTCCTTTATCTCTTCTTCTGTCCTTGTCTTGTTTGAGATTCGGATGAAATCGAACCATATGGTATTCTGATTGCCGAATTTGTCTTTGCAGACAAAGATTGATGACTCGTTTGTGGCAAGATTTCCGCCATTAAAAGGGGCCTGCAGGTGTGAAGCCACTTTTTTGCCATCAACATAGGCCTCGATCGTCCCATTTTTTGCGTCCCATGCGACAGCCAGATAGTGCCATTTCTCTGCTCGAATATCTAATTTAGGATAAACGTAGGGATACTGACCATTGTCGGTGTATGACCCGATCTGTGCCATTTGATTGGAAGGCCAAAAGAGTATTCCATAGTTGTCATTGCCTGTCCCATATCTTTCGCTCTTTGTGAGCATCGTTATGTAGTTGCCATCGGAGTTAAGATCTTTGAATTTAAAGCGTATCTCTACCGTAACATTCTGCTTTTGACTGAAATCTGCCTTGTGAGGGATCTCGAGGTACTCGCCTTTGGATAGATCGAGTTTTAGTGCAGAGACTCCGTCCTCGGTTACAAGTTGTCCCCCATTGGCTTTTAGCTCCTCGTCTCCGCCAAAATCCCAGTGTCCGACCACATTATCATCATGCACTATTTTCTTCTGTGCAGGCACCATTTCGGCAACATCGTCCATCTTTACGTTTAACACCCCATGCTTTGTCTTAAAGGTTATCTTTTGTGCTATTTTACCTTCTATTTTCTGTTTCTTTGTGGTTACTGTGAAACCTTCGTTCGATGCCTTGATTGATTTGATTTCCCCAAGGGGGATATTAAGTGTGCCAAAGTCAGTCGTTACTGCGAGACTTTTTAACTCAAACTGTGAGCTAAAGAGTGTGCCATCCTTTAGCTTTACATAGAATTCGTTGTTCTCAGGCTGCTGACCGATTGCCAAGAGCGCTATAAGTACCATATATCTCATGGTTTATCTCCTATTAAAATATCTTACTACTAGTCTACCACTATATATTTAGACGTGCAAGTAGATCAAAAAGTGTTACCGTTACAAAGTGTGTGGGGTAGTGATGTGGGGTGTGGGTGTAAAGTAGAGACGTGCATTTTACATAACCTGAGCTAGATTAAATCTAGGTC
>SBBU01000375.1 GCA_005239585.1 Planctomycetaceae bacterium | reverse complement strand
GCCTTGGCCTATGACACGCCCATCTATCTCTCTTATGGGTGTGACCTCTGCTGCTGTGCCGGTGAAAAAGACTTCGTCGGCTATGTACATATCGTCACGGCTGAATTTCTGTTCAACCAAGTCAAGACCGAGATCTTTGCACAGCGTGATCACTGTATCTCTTGTAATTCCGGGGAGTATTACTGAAAGTGGAGTAGTTTTGATCACTCCATTTCTAACAATGAAAATATTCTCGCCAGTACCTTCAGCTACGTAACCTTCGGGATCAAGGAGTATTGCCTCGTCAAATCCAAGAGATCTTGCCTCGACCTTTGCCAGCACGCTCGCAGTGTAATTTCCTGTTAACTTGCCGCGGGTCATCATTGTGTTAGGGTGATATCTTGTATATGAACTAATCTTTGCCCTTATTCCCTTTGTCAAGGCCCCTTCGCCAAGGTATGTGCCCCACTTCCACACAGCAATTGCGACTCGGATTGGATTATTAGCAGGAAAGACACCCATCACACCTTCGCCGATAAAGGCGATAGGTCTGATGTAACCTGCCTTGAGGCCATTGAGCGCCAGAGAATCGACCGATGCTTTGCAAATTTCTTCAAACGAAAAAGGGATTTTAAATCCAACTATGCGGGCGGAATCAAACATTCTCCTGATGTGCGCCTCAAGCCTAAAAACAGATGAACGGCCACTCTGCGTCTCGTAAGAACGGATACCTTCAAATACTCCCAGTCCGTAGTGTAGAGAATGTGTGAGCACATGAATCTTCGCATCTTCCCATGGTATAAACTTGCCATCCATCCAAATGGTTTTTAGCTTATCAACCATACTTCTCTCCTAAAGAGGTGTTTTCGTTTCGTGCTTTTTCAGCATGTCCAAAAATTCAAATTCGGTCAAGACCTTTATACCAAGTTTAGTTGCCTTGTCAAGCTTACTCCCTGCCTCCCCTCCACACACAACAATGTTCACATCTTTAGACACATTCGATGACACTTTAGCGCCCAATTCTTCGACCTTATTTTTCGCTTCAGCTCTACTCATTGATTCGAGTCCCCCCGTAAATACAAAGACAAAACCAGAAAGAGGCGCTTTCTCTCTCTTTGTATATTCAAAACTGATGCCGCTTGTCAGCAAATTCTTAATGACCTTTTTATTATCCTCAGATGAGAAGAAATCATGAATCGAGTTTGCACAAACAGGTCCGATATCTTTGACCTGCATCAGATGCTCCTCGCTTGCATGCATAATGTCTTCTAGTGAACCAAAATGGTCTGCGACTAATTTTGCAGTTGCTTCACCTACATGCCTGATTCCCAACGCGTAGAGAAATCTGGGTAATGTAGTGCCTTTTGACTGCTCAATTGACTTAATTAGATTATCAGCAGATTTGTCACCCATTCTCTCAAACTCAAGCAACCGTCCTTTTGTCAGCCTGTATATATCTGCAACCGACTTGAGAGTTCCGCTTGTTACAAGTATCTCTATCCACTTGGAACCGAGATGCTCGATGTTCATCGCATCGCGCCTGCAAAAATGTTCAATAGAACCCTTTAGCTGGGCAGGACACGCCAAGCCATTGGTACAACGATAACTCGTTTGTTCAGCAACAACTTGCGCTCCGCACTCTGGACACTTGGACGGCATAGAGAATGACTTGGCATCCTGTGATCGTTTCTGTTTTATGACAGTTACAACCTCTGGTATTACATCACCCGCCCGGGAGACAATGACTGTATCACCAATCATGATTTCTTTTCTCTGCACCTCCACTGCGTTATGCAATGTGGCGCTTGATACAGTAACTCCTCCTATTTCAACCGGTTCCAACTTTGCAACGGGTGTAAGAGTCCCTGTCCTTCCAACCTGAACCTTGATATCTCTAATGACTGATGTGGCCTGACGAGGCGGAAATTTGAAGGCTAGGGCCCAGCGAGGGCTGCGGGTGCGCTCGCCAAGTCTGGACCTCAGATCAAAATCATTGATTTTAATCACTACACCATCTATCTCATAATCCAAAGATTCTCTGAGGTTGAGGAGTTTATTATAATATTTGAATATGCCATCTAATGAATCAACAACTGTCATATCCCTGACTACAGGCAACCCAAGCTTCTTTATGTATGAAATGGTCTCATCATGCGACCTGAAACCCATTCCCTTGACAACCTCTATTCCGTGAACCATTAGATCCAAGGGACGTGTCGCAGTTATCCTCGGATCTAACTGTCTCAGGCTTCCTGCTGCTGCATTCCGAGGGTTTGCAAAACGTTCCCATCCATTACTGAGCGCAAGCCTGTTGTACTCATTAAAGTGTTTGATCCGAATAAAGACTTCACCTCTCAAACCGAGATAAGGCGGGACACTTCCAACTAGTTTTAGGGGCACGCTTTTTATGGTCTTCACATTCTTAAGGACTCCTTCTCCCACATAGCCATCCCCTCGGGTTGCAGCATTGACGAGAAGACCATCTTCATAAACTAACTCAATTGCTGTGCCATCTATCTTTGGCTCGCAGGCAAATATGAATTTATCAGAGCCACCTGATTCACGCCTCAACATTTCAACCCACTCCACGACATCCTGCTCAGAGTTTGCATTCGCAAGACTCAGCATGGGGATATTGTGCCTGACCTTTGGGAATTGATCGAGCGGTTCGCCGCCTACACGCTGGGTTGGAGAGTCAGGTGTTACAAGATGCGGATATTTTTTTTCAATCTCAACCAGCCTGTGCATCAATGCATCGTACTCTCCATCTGAAATCTCCGGGGAGTCGAGGACATAATATCTATGATCATGATAGGCAATCTGCTCCTTGAGTTTGCCTAGTTCCTCTAATATTTCCTGTTCAAGTTTCATTTTGAATATAGTTTCTGCGTTATTGATGCGGCCAATTCAGAATTCAATCCAAGACGACGCACAGAATCCTCAAAGAGTGTTCTTTTGAGAAATATTAAGACCCTATCGTCAAGTCCGGATGATGCCTTGATTAACACCTTCAACTCAGAGTCAGTAAGACCATTGGCTGCCGCAAGGTCATAAAACAGCTTGGTTGCAGAGGCTTTTTTCTTATAGATGGAGACAAATTTATTTGAGAGAATTATTGCAGCAACGAGTATTAG
>SBBU01000313.1 GCA_005239585.1 Planctomycetaceae bacterium | reverse complement strand
TTTAGCTCGTTGACAGTTTTATTCAACAAATCTCTGTCTATTTCGTACTTTTCTTCGCTCGCTCGCGCTAAGGACATTATAACGATGGCCTTTCCCAGTGGGATTGCACTTATGCCTAGCGTCTCAGATTTAGACAAACCGCTTAATTGTTTCTTTATCAGCTCGTCAACCTTTTCCTTTGATATAGAACTTTTTTTATGGGTCTTGATATCAAGCAGCAGTTCAATCGAGATGGCGTAACCCAGACTATTTATAGGTGAATCCTTCTCATTGCCCTTTAGCTTCGGCTTTTCTAGCCACTCGATGCCCTTTGCAAGGGCCTTGTCTATTCGTTCAGGATCTATATCACGGTGTGCAGAGATTGCCCTCATGCACAAATATGAAAGGGAATAAGTACCGCCCGAGATGGATACCCCGGTTGGCAATGACCATCCGCCTTCCTCCCCCTGTTTGCTGAGCAGATAGTTAACCGCTTTGGAAATAGTTTCCTTCAGCCTTTCTTTATCCTGTTTTTCCTGATGCTTTGGTAAAGCTGCAAGCAATACCAGTAAGATGAAAATCGATAACCGCATCTTGTTATTTTTTTCCACAGGTGTTTGGGATATCATCAGCATCAGCAAGCAGCACAATCATGCGCAGCGCCAGCTTGCAGATATCAGCCATATGATCGTATTCAATTCTATCCGGGTGGTCTGTTATTTTGTGATAATCAGAATGCATAGGTGTGAAGAGCTGAGTGTTTGGGATCCCGGCGGCATCAAAGCTCATGTGATCGCTTCCCCCCAGCTCGCTTTTTTTAGTCTTTACTTCTATTTTCAATCCCTTTTTTGCTTTTTCCACAATCTCGTCCCAGATTGGACTGGTCTGAAAGTTCGAGAGCGAGACATACCCTGTGCTGCGGCCGACCATATCGAGATTAACCATGGCCTTGTGATTTTTTCGGGGAAAGAGAGAGTTCTTTACATAGTGTGCCGAACCGAGCAAACCTGCCTCTTCTGCGCTGAAAGTCATAAAAAGAATAGAGCGTCTTGTCTTGATCTTTCCTTCCATAAATGCCCGTGCGATCTCAAGCACAGAGGATGTACCTGAGGCATTGTCGTCCGCACCATTCCAGATGTTATCGTCACCCTTTGGCCCGCCCTTTTTGCCCCAACCTCCCTGACCCTCCTTGCCAACATGATCGTGATGTGCGCCGATTACGATAATCTGATCCTTCAACTTGTCATCGTTTCCCTCAAAGAAGGCCACCGTGTTGCGAGTCTCATATGTCTTTCTGAATGTGAATTTTTGAAAATATGAGGGGTTGCCATCTTTATCCTTGTCACCTACAGGTTTTAGGCCAAGTTTTTTCCAATGCGTGGCGATATATTCTGTCGCCTTGTTGTTCCCCTCATAGCCAGCGCAGCGTCCTTCTAGCTCGTCGCCTGCCAGATAAGACTCGTGCCTTTTAAGATTTTCTGCACTGACCGAATCTACTGCCTTGTCAAGCTCCTGAGACTGGGGCTTTCTATCCTGTTTTTCCTGCCAAGAGAGGTTTATAAAGAGCGATGAAAGCAGGACAAGAAACAAAACTTTTGATCTCATAAAGACAAGTTGATACACATCTTATACGAACTTCTTGATTAAAGCGTTTGACGTTATTTGTTATACAAGTTACAATCTAGAAATAACTAAGGAGGCCTATATGCGTGTTCTCACTCGAGGAGATTTAGATGGACTGACAAGTACGGTACTGCTTACACTTGTTGAAAAAATTAGAGAGATACGCTTTGCACACCCTAAAGATGCTCAAGATGGGTTAGTACCCTGCACATCTGAAGACATTGTTGTCAACCTGCCCTTTGTCAATGGGTGCGGGATGTGGTTTGATCACCATATTTCGGAGGAACAAAAGGTTGAGAAGATGGGGTCATTCAAGGGAAGATTTGCAATAGCACCAAGCACAGCCCGTGTCATTTACGATCACTATCGTAACCCCATGTTTGACCAATTCAAGGAGCTGCTAGAGGCAACAGACAGACTAGACAGCGCGCAGTTAACAAAAGAGGAGGTTTCAAACCCCTCGGGCTGGATACTTCTTGGACTTACTCTTGACCCACGCACAGGTCTTGGACCTGAATTTCAGAAATATTTTCGCTGGCTGGCAGAATATGTCAAGGAAGTTTCCCTTGAAAAGGTTCTCAAACACCCGGAGGTCAAGAAACGTTGTGATCAAGTCCTACAGGAACAGACCAAGTATGTCCAGTTTTTAAAGTTCAACTGCAAACAGGAAGGTAGCGTCATCATATCAGATTTTAGAGACGCTGGTATCGTACCAACCGGAAACCGTTTTGTTGTATTCACCCTATTTCCAACCGCCAATGTTGAAGTACGAATATTCAAGGGACTCAACAATAAGATAGTGGTTGCGGCAGGGCACTCCATTTTCAATCGTACATGCAATGTTAATGCCGGAGAATATCTTGCTAAATTTGGGGGAGGCGGACACAAGGGGGCTGGAACTTGTCAGTTAGCGCCTGACGAGGCTGAAAAGGAAATAGCAGAGATTATCACACATTTCAAGGCGAATAAATAAGTTGCTACTCCTCTAAAATTTCCTTTGCAATTATAAGCCTTTGGATTTCGCTTGTCCCTTCATAAATTCTTTGTGCCCTTGAATACCTGTAAAGACTTTCGATTGAGCTTCCCTTGATTAGTCCTCTGCCGCCGTGGATCTGAAGCGCCATATCTATAATTTTGGAGGCTGACTCGGTGGCCAGCAATTTTGCTGCACTAGAGTAATGTCCAGTTTGGGCGGCCTGAAATACTAAAAGCTCACTTGCCACTAGACTGGTATACATATCTGCAAGCATGAAACGGATCGATTGGAAGCTGGAGAGCGGACGGCTGAATTGTTTCCTGGTCTTTGCAAAACTGACTGATTCATGAAACGCACGGGTAGCCATGCCGCAGGCAGAGGCGCCGACTGTTGGCCGAAACAGTTTTATGGTTTCCGTCGCAATTTTATAACCATTCCCTTTGAGCAAGTTCTCTTCCGGTACAAATGAATTTTCCAGAAAGACCTCACCAATGCTGTGAGGAGCCATCAAGGTCTGGGCCTTGACCGAAAGTACGTCTCTCCCGCATACAAATGCGCGGATTTGATCATCAAGCCTTGCAAAAACTACAAAGACATCCGCGATCGTTGCATTTGATATAAGACTCTTGACTCCTGTCAGAGAAAAACCTTTTTTTATTCTCCTTGCCTTGGTCTTGATCCCATTTATGTCTGAACCTGCCTCTGGCTCCGTGACTGCAAAAGCGAATATTGAGGTCCCACTTGCTGCCCGCGGCAGATACTTGTTTTTAACGGCAGAGCTGCCTGCAATAGCAATGGGATAAGAACCCAAACCCTGTACGGCAAACACCCCATCTGCAACTGCCGAAAATGTTGCGAGAAATTTCCTGATGACACATAGCGAGAGACATGATACATTATTTTCTTCGCCTCCATTTGTACGAGGCACAAGGTACTTAAAAATGCCACTTGATGCCAAGAGTGAAACGATTTTCTTCGAGCAGATATCGACCTGTTCATCTGCCTCTTGATCCAGGCACACGAGTTTTGGCGCTGTTTTCTTAAGCCTGTTTAGGAGGGTTAAATTTTGGGTTTCGCTTCTCGACATTTGCCTTGTATGCCTCGATAAAATCTGGATGTGTCATGCAGATGGCCTGTGCAATCGATTCTGCCTCAAGCGCCGCCTCAACACCCATATCTAGTTCTTTATTCATAAGCTCTTTAGTGATCCCAATGGCAAACTGTGGCCCATAGCTTAGTTTCTCAGCTAGCGCCATTGTCTCCAATTCCAATTTTTCAGGCGAAGTGAGTCGATTCAATAGTCCGATCCTATGCGCCTCGCTGGCATCTATTATCTCACCAGTGAGAATGAGTTCCATTGCCCGTCCAAGACCAACCACACGCGGCAGGAAATAAGAGACACCCATATCGGCGCCGGAAAGGCCTACTCGTGCAGTAAATACAAAACCGAATCTTGCATTAGTGGAGCCGATTCTCAAGTCGCTTGCGAGTGCAATTGCCGCGCCGGCTCCCACAGCCACCCCATTCACACAGGCAATAACTGTCTTTTTTAGGCACCTGATGTTCTTAATCACGTCGCAAGTCATACGAGTAAAATCAAGCAGTTCCTTGCCATCCATCTTTACCAAATCACCAATGATCTCATTGATGTCACCGCCTGAGCAGAATCCCCGCCCCTGTCCAGTAATGACTACCGCGTGAATTGAATCTACTTCCCTGAGATGCCCCAAAAAGTCTCTGAGTTCGCCATAGACTTGAAATGTAAGCGCATTGAGTTTTTCCGGCCTGTTGAGCCGGATGATCCCTGTCTTGCCTTTGGTTTCCCAGATAAAGCTTGTCGGTTTCATGCGGAAATATTATGTCACTGCCCTTTTTATTTCAAGCAGAATCTTATCTAGCTCATTCGGTGCGGTATAAAAATGGGGTGAGATTCTTATGCCACAGTTCGGTCTGTAATCCGCAAAAATCCTGTTTTTCACAAGGCGATGAGTGAGTTTTTCAGCGCCGTTAAAATCAACACATACAATGCCACCTCGCTCGACGGGATTCAACGGGGTATTTATTCTAACAGGCAATTTTTTTAATTCGTCAATAAGGTAGCTTGTTTGCGCGACTGATTTCTTTCTTATGCTTTCGGCGCCTAGATCTCTGATAATCCCTAGTCCTGGCGATGCCTGATATAGTGAAATCACAGCGGGCGTGCCTCCTATAAAGCGCCAATTGTCTTCACGAAGGTTAAGACTTTCCATGTCAAACCTGAATGGATATTTATGCGAAAACCAGCCTGTGATCATCGGCTCTAGTTTCGTTATTAACCCCTTTTTAACATACATGTAACATGCTCCGGGACCGCCGCACAGCCATTTGACAGAGCCACCTACCAGGAAATCGCAGCCCATTTTTTTGACATCCACAGGGACTGTTCCTACTGTCTGATATGCATCTACAATTGAAAGTGCACCAGCCTTGTGAGCTGCCTTTGTAATGGTGGGCACGTCCTGCAAAAATCCGCTTCTAAAGATTGCATGATCTATTACTACTGCAAGTGTGCTCTCATCTATCGCGTCAATAAACTGTCCTGTCGGGATCCTGATCCCATCCGGCGACCGTAGAATTTTCAGCTTTAATCCAGCGCGAGTTGCAGACAGAAAGTTATAATGAACCGTGGGAAAATTCAGATCTGTATAGATGATTTTATTTCGTTTGGCAGTGGGTCTAAGACAGGAGATTAATATTGAGATAAGCGTAGATACATTCTGATGTACCGTTACGGTATTCTTTGGTGCATTGATAATATCTGCGACAAGATTCCCAAAACTGTCCACCTTCTCAAGCCAGATATCCCACGCAGCTATCGAGTGCTTGCGCCATTCACTGAAGAATCTCTCGACTGATTTCTGTGCCTTGGTCGGCTGAGCTCCAAGTGAGTGGCTTATTAGATAAACCGAGTTTACAAGCGCTGGAAACTCATCCCGCCACTTTAACAGCTGATCAGGCATCTGAAGGATTATCCGCAAGAAGACATTTGAAATCAAATAGATTTCTTACGCAGGCAATATTTTGCTAGGGCCTTTTTGTTCACTTTGTATGAACTTTCTCGGTCTGGCACGTGAATTGTTCCGTTGCTTGTAAGGGAAATGACGGGATCGATTATGTCTTCAACATAATATCTGGCGCTTTCCGAAATATCGCCTGGGAGAGTGCAGTTTGGCATGCTGGCGAGGGCTATGTTGTGAAGGCGGCCGATGCCTGTCTCTAACAGACCCCCGCAGAAGACAGGAATTTTGTTCTTCTGACAGATGTCATGAATCCTCCTAGCCTCGCTTGGACCACCGACCCGCGACTGCTTGATGTTTATAACATCGCAGGATCCAAGTGAAATTGCGTTTTCGGCATCTCGTGCTGTGCGAATCGGTTCATCCAAGGCTATTGGTGTTTTGATTTTTCTGGCAAGCCTTGCATGAATAACATAATCATCGTACCACATTGGCTGCTCTACCATCATGAGATTAAAATCATCCAGTTTTTTAAGGGTTGCAACATCATCCATAGTATATGCACCATTCGCATCGGCCATGAGTTTGATATCGGGGAATTCTTTTCGCACGAGCTTTAAGATGTTAATGTCCCAGCTTGGTTTAATCTTGATCTTGATCCTCCTGTACTTCTTATCAAGTGAGTTTGCAATTCTTTTTATCAAATCAGCAGGCTTGTCCTGTATTCCAAGCGAGATGCCTGACTCTATTTCTTTGCGAGGCTGCTTGGTATAAAGTTCGGCGAGTGATATTCCCTTTTCCCTACGATCTAGATCCCAGTAAGCCATCTCGATTGCTGCCTTGGCCATCTCGTGTCCGCGCACGACAGAAAACCGTTCAATGAAACGATCCCCTTTCGATATCAACGGCGCAAGAAAGTCAACGATAACATTCCATACAATATTCACTGTCTCATAACTGTAATCAGGTTGAGTAGACGCCGGGCATTCACCCCATCCGGAAATGCCCTTGCGCTCAAGCCTGACGATCAGGCATTCATGATGATATGTCCTGCCAAAACTTGTCTCAAAGTGAGATACAAGGGGCATTTTCAGGTGATAGAGTGTCAGCTTCATCTTTCAACAAGATAGAAACCACTCCTAGTGCCCCATGTAAAACCGGTTAATCTGTATCTCTTTCTGAAAAGTTCTGTGAAGATCATACGTGTCCTTGATCGCCACTTGATCGCAAGTGAGAGCGAGAGAGACTTGATATTGTCGATGTCAGAAGGGATTTCCACAGAGACCTTTCTCGATTTCAGTGGCCAAGACTTGCCCGGTTCAAGCAAGCCATCAGCGTTTGTCTTGGTAAGAATCAGAGGTGCATATTGAATTAGATTGTGGTCAGGCGGGCCATTAATGAGCCTGCCGCGGACTCGGGTTGAGCGTATCTCCCAAATTGGGACAAATCTATCTGTCTCTATGCCTCTGTTGAATCTGCTTGAGCTGTCCCCATAAAAATTCACAAGGTACTCGCTGACGGTAACGCCCAGCTTTTCAAGATTGAGGTATGAATTTCTCGCCTGGAGCGGATCAAATGTCCAGCGAATCTCTGCCAATCCCTGTGCCAAGACAAACCTTCTTTGAAAGAGTTTCATCTTAAAGCCGATATTTTTCCCCTGGTACTCTGGAAGAACTCCAAGCATCCTAGAATAGTGAAATACTTTTCCATCTCTAATTGCAGGAACCCCGAAGCAAAAACCGATCATCTTTTTCCCCTCGAATGCACCGAATACAAGGCCGCCATTCTTCTGCGCGACCACAAGCTCGTTAAGAGGGATTATCTCGCGATCGGCAAATCCCCACACAACTCTCTGAAGGGTCTCTGCATCAAGATATTCTCTGTGGTTAAGTAGTTTCCGGATAATCATATAGGTCGAATAAATTCTACCCACTCTGGTCGAATTCTGTGTGTGTAACCAGAGTCGAGTCGAATGATAATTCCGTCTATGGGATCAGCGACCTCACAAAGACCCTTTATTTCCTTACCTTGTTCCTTTACGTTTACATTTCGGCCCGTAAGGCTTGAATGCTTGACATAGAATCTTCGAATCTTATCCACTGAGAGATTTGTATAGAGACTATCTAGCTTACTTAACAGCGCCTTTTCGATCACGCCGAGATTTGCCTTTTTGCCTGTTTCAATAGCTATGCTGGTTGCTTCCGCTTCAAGATCCTTTGGAAAATTGACCGAGTTAACATTGATGCCTATTCCAACAACAAATGTATCAGGCGCTCCACCTACAAGTCTTGACTCTACGAGCACTCCTGCAAGTTTTTTATCGTGGATAACGACATCATTAGGGAATTTTACCTTCAGGTCCAAACCACATGTTAGCTTTATTGCTTCAATCACAGCCACAGCCCCCAGTGCAGTTATGATACCGGCCTGATCCTGCTCTAGTTTTGATCTCAGGATTACAGACATTGCAATATCCTCACCTTTTGATGAATGCCACTTTCTGCCGAGTCGACCCCTTCCGCTAGTCTGCTCTTTTGCGAAAATGACCGTTCCGTCACTTGCGCCATCTACTGCGAGCCGCCATGCTACGTCATTTGTTGATGTCGTACTGTCAAGCCTGTGAATCTTATTTCCGACTATCATGTGATTTGAAGTGCAACGTCAATCGCAGGGGCAGAATGGGTCAAGCTGCCTACTGAGATAAAGTCTGGCCTGCAGTCAGCGATCTGTCTTACATTTTCAAGCGTCACACCACCCGAGACCTCTATCTTGATACGACTATGCCTTCTAATCATCTGTATAATGTCAGCTAATTGTTCCGGATGAAAATTGTCGAGCATTATTACATCTATATCGAGGTTCATGAACTTTATGACCTGCTCGTTCGTTGTGGCTTCGATCTCCACAAACTTTGCTCCTCTTTCTCTTATCTTTCGTATGGTTTCAGGAAGGTTGCTGCATGATTTCAGATGGTTTGATTTGATTATAGACCCATCGAAGAGCCCCATACGGTGATTTTTTCCGCCGCCGATGCTTACCGCATATTTTTCGAGGGCTCGCAGTCTTGGCGTGGTCTTTCTCGTATCTAAAATTCTAACACCTGTCCCTTTTACCTGATCGCAGAATCTCCTTGTTAACGTTGCAATGCCCGAGAGCCTCTGAATGAAATTGAGCGCAACCCTTTCTCCCTTTAGGATCGTTCTTTTGTCCCCTTCAATACGACAGATGGCGGTATTTGCCTTGATCCAAACTCCGTCTCTCTTTATCTTTGAGAATATTATCTTTTTTGAGAGTACCTTGAAAACCGTCTGAGCGACATTAATGCCGCATGAGAGACCGCTCTCTTTAAAGATAATTTCAGCGCTACCTTTCGCAACTGCTGGTATGACTGTATCTGTAGTTAGATCCCCCTTTCCGATATCCTCCTTTAGGGCCTGTTTTATTATCCGTATTAGCTCTGATTTCTTTATGTTCTTCATTCCTTGTTCCATAAGTACATAGAGATTATATAAATAGTTTCCACGATGCAAAGATGACTATGAATTTTTTCCCGGCAAATACGGGCGTTAAGGGACCTGAATGATAACAGTATTTGAAGGCCGCCCCTGATCCCAGCTCTTGACGTAATAGTAATAGGTTTGGCCAGAGACAAGGCTGCCACCGATGTAGCTTGTACCGCCTGTATATCCCACTTTACTGAAAACTACTCCATCTGTGGACTTGTATATCATGAAATACGGACTTGTTGTGCCACTAAACGTGAGCGCTATGTTTCCGGTCCCTGCACTATTTGCAGACAAAACAGGCGCTGGTGTGGTGTGTGTTGCCACATTTGAATAAACGCTTGATCCTGCCGTCCCATTCGTAAACCTCATCCTGAAACTATATGTCGTCCCTGCTGCCAAGGCCGCTTGGATAGTGGCTACCTGAATTGTAGATGACGCTGAACTGAATATTGTCTGAGTTGGATCTTTCATCTCTGTATTTGCATTCGGAAACTGCGTTGGGTTCGGAATAGGTATCCAGCTTGTAGCCGACCGAATTAGTGAGACATTTTTCACGATAATTAATGTTACACTTTTGGAGCCTCGGGTTCATAATATATCACCATCCTATACTTCTTCAAAATACTTAGGGCAGCTATACGTATAGCCTGCAATTCACCACGTCCCTCTCTTGCTGTCTTTGAAACTCTACGATATAGTATGCGTCTTTTCAATCCTTCCCATTCCCTGTAGAGCTCACTCCTATCTACTTTGGGGAGTAGAATAAATCTTGTGTCTGGAGGTATTGAGTTTTACGGTTGCAAGATGTATAAGCGAAACTCGAACGAATCGAACCCCGAAAGAGAAGGG
>SBBU01000136.1 GCA_005239585.1 Planctomycetaceae bacterium | reverse complement strand
ATTCGTTGAACCACCCAGTTTCACAAACAGCAGGTACACCTCGGGAAGCCAAGAAGGGCTTCCGAAAGGCACTTTCAAGAAGATGAGCAATTTCTGATACATTGCAAACACCCTTGCAATAATTTTTGATCTGGATGATAATAATACTATGAGCAAGAAAATAACTTATGTTGTTATCGGAAGCAATTCCTTCACTAAAAAAATAAACAATCTTGTGAATGTTAGATAAAACAATTATAATTCGTGAATAATCTGATGGGGGAAGTAAATTTGCTCGATCTCTATCCAAAATCCAAGCGACCCATTGAGGAGCGTGGTAGATTGATCACAGAAGAGCACCGACTGATTGCAAGTAAGTTTGGCAAGGAATATTTCGACGGTGATCGCCTAACCGGCTATGGCGGCTATTCCTACGATCCTCGGTTTTGGGAGAGGACAGTCAAGCGATTCCGCGACTATTATCAGCTTCCAGAAACCGCCAGTGTTTTGGATGTGGGCTGTGCGAAAGGATATATGTTGCATGATTTTAAGCGACTCATGCCACAGCTTACGGTTGCCGGAATCGACATCTCTGAATATTCTATTCAGAATGCGATTGAAACTGTGAAACCTTTTCTACGCACTGGAAATGCCACTCATTTGCCTTTTGAAAATCAATCTTTCGATCTAGTAATCTCCATCAATACCATTCACAACCTATCACTAGAAGATTGCAAACAGGCGCTCCGGGAGATCCAGCGGGTTTCACGATCGCATTCATTTATCACTGTTGATGCGTGGAGGACTATGGAGGAGCGCGAACGTTTACTGAAATGGAATCTCACTGCACTAACATACATGCATGTGGATGACTGGAAAAAACTCTTCGTTGAGGTAGGCTATACGGGGGATTTCTACTGGTTCATCACAGAGTGAAGTCATTCATGACTGTAAGGCATACACAAGCCGCGGTTCTAGTTGAACTAAACCAACCTCTACGGATCAAGACTCTGTCTTTGCCTCAGCTGAAGCCGGGGCAGATTCTTGTGGATGTTGCATACAGCGGGATCTGCCAAAGCCAGCTCCTGGAGATACGGGGTAAGCGAGGAAATGATCCTTATCTCCCCCACACTTTAGGGCATGAAGGTTCAGGTACTGTACTTGAGGTTGGCCCGGGTGTGGTTAAGATCAGACCGGGCGATCGAGTTGTACTCTCCTGGATCAAAGGTTCAGGGGCCGATGTGCCTTCAACAGTCTATCCGAGCACAGAAGGGCATGTGAACTCGGGCGCAATCAGCACGTTCATGCGCCGCACTATTACCTGTGAGAACCGCGTAGTTCCCATTTCGGATACTATGCCTTTGCGTGAAGCTGCATTGCTGGGTTGTGCTTTTCCAACTGGCGCTGGAATTGTTTTCAACACAATTGGGGCTAAACCAGGCAGCAGTATAGCGGTATTCGGGATGGGTGGAATCGGTTTGAGTGTGGTTATGGGGGCGCAGTTGTGCAAGGCCAAAATTATCATTGCTGTCGATGTGCTGGATCACAAGTTAGAACAATCACGTCGCTTAGGGGCCACTCATACCGTGAATGCCCTCAAGTGCGATCCTCTAAAAACAATTCATGAGATAACAGGAGGTGTTGGGGTAGATTATGCGGTCGAGGCGGCAGGACGTAAAGAAACAATGGAGATAGCTTTTAGAGCCGTACGTGAAAATGGAGGACTCTGTGTTCTTGCGGGAAATTTACCTTATGGTGAACGCTTTTCCATTGACCCTTTCGACCTCATCAAAGGAAAGCGTATTGTGGGCACATGGGGTGGAGAGACCCGGCCTGATCGAGATATTCCCAGATATGCTGAACTCTTCATGACCGGAAAACTAAATCTAAGCCCACTAATTACCCATGAATACCCATTGGAAAAGATTAATGAGGCATTTGAACACCTTGAGCATGGTGTTGTCGGACGTGCGTTGATTAACATGATGACTCCTCGCCAAGAGGCCTCTAGAAGCATTACCCAGAGTGACGCAGAGTCGTCAAAAGACCAGCTGTAGTATGTGTCAACCTAAACTGTCGGTAATCATGCCCAAAAAATGGGCCAACGTTGGCCCATTTTTCCAAGCGTAGCATGTTTCAATCTACAGTGTCGGTAATCATACCCAATTACAATCACTCCAACTATATCGGCCGCGCACTGGAGGCTTTCCTGAATCAATCCGTACGCCCGCTTGAGGTCCTTGTTGTTGACGATGGGTCCACGGATGACAGCATATCGGTCATCGAAAAATTCGTCCGCCGGGACCCGATCGTGAAGCTCATACGCAATGATCGAAATAGGGGTACCATCTTCTCGTTCAACCGCGCTTTAAATATGGCCTCGGGTAATTATATATGCGGGGCTGCGGCAGATGATATGGTGCTTCCCGGATTTTTCGAAAAATCGTTGCATATGCTGGCGCTCTATCCTCAAGCTGGGCTGAGTTGCTCCGATCCATCCTTCTTAGACATTTCAACGAATCAGATCAACGAGGCCAAACTCTATATAACAGATCGGCCGACGTATTATTCTCCAACCGAACTCATAAAAAAGATGCTGAGGCACCCGTTTCCGATTGCCGGCCATACTTCACTGATCAAACGCTCAGCCTTTTTGGAAGCTGGCGGCTTCAAGGATGAGCTCAGGTGGCATTGCGATTGGTTCACTCTTCTAGTCATCGCTTTCAGATACGGAATTTGCTACGTTCCGGGACCCCTAGCACTCATCCAAGTTAATCCCAGCTCATACTCTGGAGCTGGCATGCGAAATTGGCTTTATGAACGAGTTATCCTCAATCACATGATTCGCCTACTGAATTTATCTATTTATCGTGATGTCCTCCCTACGTTTAAGCAAAGTGGTGTCTTTGCCACGTTTCGAACCCGGATCCTCCGCACAATAATGTTCAAGCCTAAATACTGGGATTTCTTCCCTGCTTTGCTCCAAATATGGAATCTATGGATGAAAGTAGGAGTCCTCAAAATCTCTGAGGAGTTCACAATTATGCTCCAAGATTCCAAATGCGTAAAGCCACGCATAAATTGAACACTACACGTAACTGTACCTTCATCCGTCTCAGCAGGAAGCCACGCCTGTAAAGGTGTGGAGGAATGCGAATCGTTTCCTGCTTCGCCTGATGTCGCCTCGCCCAATCGGGCGGCTCACCGAAGAAACAAAAGGATCCACGCCTGCGTGCCGTAACGCACTTCGGCGTGCAGGCACGTCCGCCTCCGCTATCCGCCAATTCTGGCGGACTGGCGGAACGGGCGGAGTCAAGCTGTGGGGCTCCATACAAATGAAATTATCCGAGCCAAATCTCGACATCCTGCTACAGGCTCTCGGGGATTTGACCAGCCAAGTGACGTTGAGTAGAATTCTGGTCTAATCGCTTCCGGTTAGAATACTGATGTATACGTTACTTTCCGATAACATGAATATGTTCGTTTTCTACGGTAGTCGGGTTACAGGCAAATGAAGGTATTGATAGCTGATTTTGACTTGTTTAACAAAATAGGGGGCGGGCAGGTCTTTTATCGCTCACTTATCGAAAAAAATCCAAACATCGAATTTTATTACTTTACAATTAATGAACCAGTCGATTTCAGTCGTCCTAAAAATGCCCGAACGATTCCATATAAAGAGAAATATTTTTTCAATAATTTTCTTAAATTTCGCGACATCGAACCCCCAATATGGGTGTATAACGCATTTGTAAAGGCAAATAATATCGCCTCTTCAGTAGCAGGACTGCAATTTGATATAGTTGACACCCCAGATTATGAGCAAACAGGGATATTACTAAGGCCCGCCCTTGAACATTTCAACGTAAGATTTAACAAGATTGCGCTATCCATGCATGGACGAATCTCTACCACAATCAGACTTAACTGGGGTACAGAAAATTCAATCAGCAGAGAGCTCAATCTGCAGGAGGAAATGCAATACAACACCGTAGATATACGGTATGGCATCAGCAAGGCGTACTTGGATGAATGGAGAGAGAGCTCAAACCTGGAATCGCACTATCTTGATGTTCTAAGATTCATGACACTTCCAGAGCCATTATTATCCCCTGCTTCCAATGACCCTCCCAGCCTCAATTTTATAGGACGTACAGAAAAGCGAAAAGGACCCGATATTTTTATTGAATTGGCTTGGTGGCTTCCACGTTCAAGCTTTAGCACAGCAAACATCATAGGCCCGGAGAGCTATGATCATAGAGGAGTTGGGTCCGGGCTCTATCTCTACCAAATGTCTCAAAATAGATTAAAGGATGTACGTTTTCATCCTGGGATGAGCAGAGATGACCTCTTCAAGCTATTCGCCAACAAATCTGTAACATTCCTGCCTTCCAGATATGACACATTGAATTTAATTGCTATCGAATCATTGCTTTCCGGCTGTCCTACTGCTGTTGGTACTGGTGCAGGAGTATGCAGATTCTTCAAAGAGAAATTCCCTAATGTCCCTTTTGTGACTATAGATATTAAAAATGTCTATTCTTGTCTTCCGAACATACTGTCAATACTTCAAGATTATGATAAATACAGAAAGTCCCTAGTAGCCGCTTTATCAGGCTCTAAGCCACAAATAGAAGGTCCTACTATAGAGGAAATTTACAATAATATTTCTGTATGTGATACAGAGATTACAAAGCAGTTAAATCGTTGGTACTCAAAGCTTGTACGGATTCACTCTAAATCTAACAATGATGAAATCTCAACGCTTATACCGTCAACTGTAATGTGGATAAAATCAAAAATTCCACCAAATGTTCGTAGAGGGTTAAAAAAAGCAAAATCAAATATAAGTTTAAGTAAATTTAAAGGCTTTGTTAAGGACAAAATACTTCCTAATTTCTATCCGCATATTTTAAGAACACTAGATCAAGTTTCTAAATCAAGTTACTTGATAGATAGATATGAAAATGCTTTTTATCTGCCCGAGGCAGCAGATATTGATTTAAGCAATAAACTCCAACAGTACTGGGGAATAGGCGAAGACTTCAAGATTGACCGGGTAAGAATCTGGCGTGAAATAGCAAGACTTGAGCGTATGCGCGGGAATGACCTTATGACTGCTACCTATCTTTTGAGAGTAATGCGACTTGTCAGTCATGACAAATTTGGTGATTTGCCTACGGTTGTCAATATTTTGGGCGGAAATGGTTTTCCTACAGAGGCCAAAACAGCAGATGCAATGTTTGGCAAACACTCTGATAACACTAAAAAGTGCGAGGATTTACTCAATGAAGCATTGGCAAAAAACAAGGCTGATCAAAAATTTCAATATGAATTTATAGATGATAGACGTAAGTCAAATCAATACAAGGCTACAATTATAGTCTCAATGTACAAAGCAGCGTCAAAATTAAAGTACTTTATCGAAACTTTAGAGCAACAAACCCTGCTCAAACAGGGATTAGCTGAATTACTCCTAATAGATAGCGGCTCTCCAGAAGAGGAATATGCCGTTTTTAAAGAATACATGAAAACGTCTGCTATTAACATCATCTATGCCCGTTCTGTTAATCGTGAGACCATACAATGCGCCTGGAACCGCGGTGTTTCCTTGGCCAAATCTCCATACCTTGCTTTTCTAGGGGTAGATGAAGCCATAGTGCCTGATTGCCTGGAAACACTAGTTACCGAGCTCGACAAGTCCCCTGAAATAGATTGGGTTCAAGGTAGTAGTATCGTTACTAATGTAAACAAGGAAGGGAGCTGGTCCAATGATATTATGCTTTACAATAGAGACGGTTATAAGCAATGCCTTGTCTATCTTGAAACCTGCTATCTTTCATGGGTAGGCGCCCTTTATCGAAAATCGATTCATGATAGATTTGGATATTACGACCCATCTTTTGGCGCTGCGGGTGATACTGAATTCAAAAACCGTGTCCTTCCATTTATCAAGACCAAAACTATTCCTAGAACGCTGGGACTCTTTAGAAATTATCCAGAGGAACGTACTACTCATAGCCCTCGTGCTGAAATCGAAGATCTAAGGGCATGGTACTTGCACAGAACCCTTGGGGGTGTTAAATATGCATTTTCGAACAAAGATCCAAAGGAGGCGGAGGAATTACTATACGCGGCCTTGCGATATAGGAAGAGTTATTGCCAGCATATCAGCACTGATGTAGAATATGCCTCACAGATAGCAACCTTTCTAAAGGAAAAATCACCAAATTCTCATACTTTACAGTATCAACAAGGTATTAATTCTCTTCT
>SBBU01000374.1 GCA_005239585.1 Planctomycetaceae bacterium | reverse complement strand
GTCTGCCTTTCCCTCCTTTGACTGAAAGTCTGAGGTCTTTTTTATCTGGCTCTCTTGTTCAAGCAGCTTTTTTCGCTCATCTTCTGTGGATGCATTAAGATGTTCACGAAAATAGGCCTTTTTGAAATCTGCTCCCATTTGCGCCTCTAGGACTTTTTTGAGTTTTAGATAATCTGTGACGTAGAGCTCTGCAGACTGCTTTACAAGTTGCTTTTCAACATCAGAAAGTTTTAATTCATCGGTCCACTTGAAGGTGAGCTTGTCCACTGCCTCGTTGGCGTCTTGGACTTTTTCTATACTGGGCTGTGCAGGTGAGACTTTGCCAAGCAGCATTTTTCTGGTGTTTTCGTCGACATCCTGCAGTTTGCCAAGCTGTTCTTGAGTAAATCCTTGCTCTGCGTTTAGGCTTTCAAGGATTCTCTTAAAGAGAACGGCCTTTTCCAGCCTGCTGAGGGCTGGGTCGTCAAATTTTTTTATCTCCGGGGCCATTGTGACCATGACATCATTAAATTTACTAAGCTGTTCATCACTAAGGGGGACGCCGAGTTCATCAAATATTGACTTGTAAACTCCGAGCACAAAGACCCGGCCCTTCTCTGTGAAATAACTTTGAACATCAGAAAACACAATGCCATACTTGAGCATCAATCCGAGGGCCTGAAAGTATACCTCCATCATTTGTTTTTCGAGCTCTTTTGAATCCTGTCCATCTTTTCCTCTCTTTGCAAAGCCTAACATGAGCTTGGCTATCTTTTGGAAGACTGCCTTATCTTCATCTGATGGATGGAGAGTATTTGTTTTTTTGACCAGGTTTTTTACAGCTTGCAGTTCTTTTTCAAGGTCCTTGATTTTTGCGATCTGTTTATCGAGTTCCTCTTGCAGATTCCTGATCTTGTCATCTCTGTTTTTCAGCTCTTTTTGACTAGTGTCGTGTTCCTGTCTTTTGGTCTCTTCTTTTGGTGCGTTTTTCTCCTGATTGCTGACTAGGAAAGCTGTAACAGCCGCGCCAATGGCGGCCCCAACAACCACAACAACCAGATACCACAGTCCTTTCATAAGTTCATTCAGTAGCTAAAAAGTGGTAGATTGCTTGATCCATATTTCTGATCAGTTCTACTTTGTACTTTTCCAGCTTGGCGCGTAACGCGTGTTGATGTTCAACGACTAGTCTTAAAAACTTGATATTAGCCTCGATTTCATTCTGCTGGTATTCAAGGGAGGCCTTGACCTTGGGCTGCTCTCTGAGTCGTTTCATTAAATCTTCATCCAGTCCGTCGCTTCCTGGACCTTTTGTGTATTCCAGCCAGGCCTCTTGTTTCATTTTTTCGATTATATGATTTCGTATGTTTATGTACTGACTAACATAGGTGGTGGAGGTATGCCAGACCTCCTTCTGCTCCTGTGCATCAAGTTTTACGTCTAGTGCCCACCTGAATTGCAGGAATCGTACAGACTCTTCCATTTTCTCTTTATTAATGTAGAGAAGTACGTTTTTTGGACCAGAGCCTCCTGTTAGTACGAATTGTCCAGTTCGTCCTAAATTTCGTAGTATGGCCAGCTGCTCAGAACTCAAATCCTTATCGAATCTAAAACTTTCTGCCAGCAGGGCTGCCGCATAGGCCTTTTCCATCTTTGAGAGTGAAGGGTCTTCAACTTTCTTCATTTCCTCTTTCATCTTTATAAATATCTTGTCATAGAGCAGCATGACTTGATCAGTGGTTAAAGGTGTGTTTGCTTCGTTGAATATGGCAAGGATTAACTGAAATAGGAATGTTCGGCCTTTTTCTGACTTGAAAAAACCCTGCTCGTCCAGTTTTTTAACATCGTACTTGGCAAGTGTTTGCAGCATAAAAGAGTTCAACTTGACAATTTTCTCCTGAATTTCAGGCTCAAGAAGAGGGTCTATTCTTCCCTCTACTTCAAGCTTGCCGAATTGCAGGAGAAAAATAGCGAGTTTTTTAAATGTGAGCTTCTCTATCCCACCTTCTAATATCTCTGCTTCTTCAAATTTGATCTTTAGGGCCCTGTTGAACTGGGCTCTTTCGGACGCGATTTGCTCCTTCAGTTGTTTGATTTCCGCTTTTAGTTCTACTATCTCTGCCTCTCGCTTTTTTCTAAGTTTTGTTTCAGTATCAAGGTCTTCCTTCAGCTGATTTATCTTTGCCACATCTTCCTTATGCCTTGCATTCCACTTGTCCTGTGCGTCAAAATAAACGAACAGCATGCCCAAAACACCGATAGCAGCCCCTCCGACGAGAAGCATGACATATTTCATAGACTTTTTTTATACAAACATCTGGTTGATTTATCAATAAATGCCTGCATAGTTGTGAATGACCGTTTGGTATGCGGGATGAAGAATCAGGGGACACGTACTAATTATTTTGACAGGGGCGAAGAGTGGTGGTAGATATTATAAATAGCTAGATCCATGTGTGTGATGTAGGGCGACCGAAAAAATTTGAAGTATGAAATTTAGTTTTGTGTCCCCAATGGCGGTGAATTAAGCCGCGGCAACCCTTTCGGTATGCTTGTTCGATTGCCAAAAGAGCAATATGAGGTCTTTTATCAAACATTCGTTAAAGCAAATACGAAAGAATATACACCCATTTCCCT
>SBBU01000093.1 GCA_005239585.1 Planctomycetaceae bacterium | reverse complement strand
GTCCTTGTTCTTGGCGGCGGTATCGTAGGTTCAAACGCAGCGAGGGTTGCCGCAGGTCTTGGAGCCAGAGTTACAATCGTTGACATAAACGTAGATCGGCTGCGTTATCTGAATGACATTATGCCGACCAATGTTGTCACTCTGTTTTCCAATCCATACAACGTGCAGGAAATGATTAGGTTGGCAGATCTTGTTGTTTGTGCAGTGCTGATCCCCGGTGCAAAAACACCAAAGCTTGTGCCTCGAAGCTACCTGAAACTTATGAAACCGGGTGCTTGTATTGTCGATGTTTCAATAGATCAGGGAGGTTGTGCAGATACCTCAAGACCTACAACTCATTCAAAACCGAGCTATATTGTTGATGGAGTAGTTCATTACTGTGTAACAAACATTCCCGGGGCAGTTGGAAGGACTTCAACATACGGGCTGACTAATGTCAGTCTTTCATATACACTCGAGATAGCAAATCTTGACTGGCAAAAAGCGGCAAAGCAGAATCCGTCGATCAGGAAAGGTTTGAATATAGTCAAGGGAGAACTTGTTCATCCCAAGGTTGCCGAGGCCCATGACATGCCAGTTGGTGCTATAAAGTAAAGCTACTAGTGCCGTATTTCGTAAATTCGTCCCGCACTTATGCTGGATATGTGGTTCAAAAGAAAAATCGTAACTTAACCCTAATAGGTGCGGGACGAATGCCCTCGTAGCACTCCATTATGGGCATATAAAAGTACGATAGAATCATTGCGGAAAAGGGTTGCCACGAGGGCGTCCCTCGTGAAAATGCAGTACATTTTCACAAGGGACTTGCGAAATACGGTACTAGTAAACAAAAGAAATGCGAAGCAGGTCTTTCTTGTTGGCAATCACTCGTTTGCGCTTTGGATCGAGTTGAATATGATATGTCTCCATAAATTCATGCCCTATAAGTACCTGAATATTTGACATAGCTCTGTCTGGCACAACCCAGACTAGGTAGCGGCACCATATCCCTTGAGCTTAAAGTGTACAAGCATGGAATAGTGTGCGGTGAATTCACCGTTGCCCAAACCATGGAAGACTTGGGGTTCTCCCAACTCCCATGGGTCGCCAATGGCCGTAGCTGCACTTTCTGAGATAAATGTCCATGGGGAACCGTTATCCCAGGTAAGTGTGAACTGCCTTGGCTTTTCAAATGAGCGTACCGGAGTTCGTGTCGTAATCTCCGCCATTGAACATTCATTTTAATGTTTTATGAATGACGTTCAAGCACAGAGGATAGCTGGTGAATTATTCTTGCAATGTATCGGTATTGAGAATCTACTGAACGCTCTTTTTAATCCATCCCCCGCCCAAGACTACTTCATTATTAAAAAAGACTGCTGCTTGTCCGGGAGTTATGGAGCTAACCGATTCATGAAATGTTACTTGGCAAGCATCGGCATCTTGTACTTCGATCGAAGCAGGCTGGGGCTTGTGCGTATGTCTGATCTTGACTGTTGCATCAAACTTCTGGCCACTGGAGTAACTTTCAGAGACCCAGTTGATCGAGTCGACGGTCATCTTCTGCCTGCGCAGGCTCTCTTTGTCGCCAACTATTACTGTGTTTGTTCTCTTGTCGATCTCTGTTACGTAGACTGGTTTACCAGTTGCTATGCCCAGGCCATGCCTTTGACCAATTGTGTAGAGCTGATGGCCTTGATGTGTACCGAGCAGCTTGCCGTCGTCTGATTTTATCTCGCCTGAGCTTATTGACTCTGGAGTCTTTTGCATCAAGAGTTCTCTATAGTTGTTGCCTGGGACGAAGCATATCTCCTGGCTGTCAGGCTTGTCAAATATTCTCATCCCTGCCTCTTTTGCGATCGATCTTACATCTTCTTTTATCATAGAGCCCAAAGGGAGCATGGTTCTTGAGAGTTGTTTCTGTGAGAGCGAGAAAAGAACATAGGACTGATCTTTTGATAGATCGCTGGCACGCTTTAGGATAAATCTTCTATTGTTACTCTCAATCCTTGCATAATGGCCCGTTGCAACCATTTCTATTCCCAGTGAATCTGCGTACTCGAAGAGCTTTCCAAACTTTAGCAGTTTGTTGCACATAATGCATGGATTTGGGGTCCTTCCCTCATTGTATTCTGATACAAAATAATCGATTATCTTTTCAAAACCATCTTTAAAGTTTGCAGAGTAGAATTTTATTCCAAACTGAGAAGCGACCCTGCTTGCATCGTATGCATCCATTACACTACAACATGATTTCTGATTTGCCTTGGCGTGCTCGATCCCATTTCGCATGAATAGTCCAGTAACTTCATAGCCCTCCTTCTGGAGTAAATAGGCTGCAACACTAGAATCGATACCGCCACTCATTGCTACAAGAACTCTTTTGGACATGACTATTTGCTGTGAATTCGCTTCCTGATTCTCCTGCCTCGTGATTTTTCGGTGATAACCAGCGAGCCAACCAGTGCCATCGCTGCGATAAAAACTATAATAAATACGACAATCTCTGTTCCCATTATCTAGCCATTATAGTTTAAAGCATGAAAATCGCAAGAATAATCATTTCGATGATTGAAATGATCAGAGTCAAATATATAATCTTCAGCAGGATAGAAGGTATTCAAGTATGAAAAGGCAGGGTTTTATTCTTACTGTAACGTTATTCATCTCTGCATGTCAGCAAAAGGAGGAAAATAAAATGATAGAGACTCCGTCTGGATTGAAGTATATAGACCTAGTCGTTGGCACAGGCGCTATGCCTGAAAATGGTAAAAGAGTCTCGATTCATTACACAGGGACTTTGGAAAATGGCAATAAATTTGACAGTTCAATGGATAAAGGTGTGCCATTTAAGTATGTAGTTGGACAAATGCCTCTTATCAAGGGGTGGGAAGAGGGCCTCTCCACCATGCGTGTGGGTGGAAAGAGAAAGTTAATCATTCCTTCTCATTTGGGTTATGGGAAGAGAGGGTCTCCTCCAGTAATACCGTCAGATGCTACCCTTATATTTGAGCTGGAACTTTTAGAAGTAAAATAAAACCTGCTGGAATCTTTGGTAGCTATAACTACAATATTTATTAGCTTATGAATTCAGGCAGACAATCTTTATTTGCCCCAATATTCGTCATAGGTGGTTTAATACTTGCAGTATGGGTCTTTGTAGACATGGCGAGGGGAGCGGGGTCGGGGTCATCGGAAGGGCATGTCGACAATATTTCAAGTGTCTGGAGGCCGTCTCGATTTCCATGGAACAGTAAGGACCCACGAAAGATCATCAATGACGGAAAAGAATACAAGGAAAGAAAGATCATAGAACACCCACATCGCAGCGATCTTAGCGGTCACAGTGTAGAAAAGCTAAAAGAGATCTATTATGACACGAGGAGCACCAAGGAATTAAAACGCGAAGTTATATGGGAATTTGGCAAGCCAGAAAGGCAGTCACAGATGGGCGATGAATTCCTTAGACAGATTCTAAAGGAATCAACAGAGATCCAGATTAAAACCTTTGTCATGGATACACTCATGAAGAGAAATGATGCATTTGCAAGGGAGTTGCTGGAGGAGGCAATCAAGGATCCTGCTGAGGAAGTGAGGATGTGTGCATATCTTGTGTTGGCATTCAAGCCCGACGATGCAGGGTCAATTTTTGACATCTTTCAGAGGAGATTTCAGGAGGAGGAGGCCGTTGGTGCGAAGAAGGCTGTTCTTGTTTCAATGGCAATTCAAAGGAATGAAAAGGCAAGAGAGACATTTATAAATGTCATGCAGGATGAAAAACAGCCAATGGAGTTAAGGCGTGCATCTATTGTCTCTCTTGAAGAGTTTCCACGCGAAGAAGACATTCCAATGCTTGAGCAGCTGCGAGCTACAAGCAATCAGAAAGATGAGACACGCGAACTTGTTGACCTGCTGACACGCGCTATACTGCTGATTAAAACGAAGGGAAAAGATCCAATCAAAATCAACTAGGCCAGCCTGAAGTCTTCTGAAACAGCACTAATCTGTACGAACATCTACTGCAACACCCTTTTTGAATAAAACCTCGCCTGTGAATTCACCTATCTCTTTATCGTTTACCTTGATCTTATACGTTTGCTCCGGCTTTGTCCCTTCGAATTTCAAGAGTGCCTTGCGGCCTTTCCATTCGGGGACACCTGCTAGCGTGAGGCTGATTTCTTTTTCACTTATTTTTAAATCACTTATTGTGCATGCATTAAAGCCAACACCATGCCTGCGGTCTACGTTTACATAGGCGTCGCCTAGCCGGTCAATCATCATCTCAACCGATGTCATGGCGCTGCCAGTACCCCAATGAAATCCTGTCATGGCGCCAAAGGAATCTCCTACTCCGATATGTGCCCAGTTTTCCCATGGGGCTACTGCAAATGTGGATCTTGCCGCCGCAACGGCGCGCTCAAGATGTTCGAGCTTTCCGCTCAGGTCATATGCCTTGAAGAATACAAGCGCCGCATAACACTGGCGCGCGTCGCCCCACTCGGCATCTGAATTCTGTGTTGTCATGCCGCCGACGAGT
>SBBU01000247.1 GCA_005239585.1 Planctomycetaceae bacterium | reverse complement strand
GGATTTTAGTGGGGATAACAAGTTAAAGCTTTCACACATACAGTTCAGAACATCACTGTCAGATGTTAACTTTATTAAATGGACACTCGGAACTCATGGAATGGATAAAAGGTTAAAACGGTACGCGGCTATGGCCATACCCTGGCTTGACTACAAGGCAGCGCCCGGAATGCTTGCATCACTGCTGCGAACGGAGAAAGATGGTGGACTGATACAACAGCTTGTTCGCCAACTAGGAGAGGTAAGAAGCTTGGATGCACAGAATGCTTTAATAGAGAAACTTGGCCAGTCGAAAGATCAGTGGCTTAACAGAGAAATAATTTTCTCTCTGGCAAATTATGAAGGGCAGGATGTTACTAATCTCCTTACACAATATGCTTATAGTAATGATGCTCAGCTATCAAATACCGCCAAGACAGCGCTGATGATTCAAAATCCGCCAGTTACTGGATATGTCGTGACATCAGTTCCTAAAGGTCAGATGGCCGAGGCATCTGGCCTGAAGCAAGGGGATGTGATCATAGGTTTTAATAACAAGCCAATTTCCTCTTCGAGAGATTATAGGGAACTAGGCGAGACTGTGAGAAAGGCTAAAGAGAACGAGGTGATTGTCATATCTGTCTATAGGGAGGGGGCGCTACAAACTGTTACTGTGAAAAAGGGTAGGCTGGGCCTTGATGGGCGTTTTGTGAAACAAAAAGTCTAAGATAACACACGGCATTTACCTGCTTTTCAGATCAGAATTCTCAACAAGATAACAACACAATTTATATTGTGTTGGGGGTAATGAGAACCCAGTTATTTTGATGTTTGTACCAAAAAATTGCATTTATTATGCAACTTTTTCCTGAGTTATGTGTCTATATCTATAGAGACTATGATAACAGGAGGTGTATTATGAAAAAGGTATTTCTAGTCGTCCTTTCCATGAGTTTGTGCGGAATTATTCTGGCACAGGACTCGATCTGTCCAAGCGACAAGTCAAATAACCAGACCTATACAAATGGCGAGTGCAAGCCTTCATACTATCAGTCAGCCGTACTATGGTACAAAGACCCGGATGCTGCATTCATGGTCGCAGTAAAAGAGAAAAAGCCGGTTCTTATGCTTCACCTATCGGGTCTCTTTGATGACCCAGCAAAGACCTGAAACAACGCACAGGCGTTGAGAGTAGGTGCACTCTCGGATAAGACCCTCGGCAAGTTTGTAAACGAAAACTTTATCGCGACATTTCAAAAGGTTGGGACATTCAAGATTATACATGGGCAAAAAATAGGAGGGAATATTGTTGCTTATTTCCTAACCCCGGACAAGAAGGTTATTAGCGCAGTTGGAGGCCCTGTACCTGCCCAGTTACTGCTAAAGGAAGCCAGGTGGGCAGAGGGTGTATGGAAGACTGCAAACGAGGGACTGGATGAAAAGAAGGAAGATGAAAAAATGAAGCTCAGACGAATGAAGGATAGGATCGAATCAGAAGTGAAAGACAGGATAAAGAGAGATCCCGGAGACAAAAACTACCAATACTACTATAAGCATACATACTATTTTGAGGACATCTTGGCTAACAAAGTCCCTCATGTCATACCAGTTGGGCTTGTTGTAATGTTCAAAGAGACAATTCCTCAGGTCGAGAAGGTATATGAAAGAGTTTTCAATGCAGTCGGAGAAAAAGTAAGCGACGAGGAAGTAAAGGATGATGGCAAGAATCCAAAGAAGATCAAATCCTGGGAAAAGAAGATAATAGAGGACTAGATTATATTATGCTGTGCTCGATGTAGTTTTGTCGAGCACAGCTCAAAAGTGCAGGTCTGTCTGTAGCGTATCAAATTGTTCTAGTGAAAGCAGTTGTAGTTGCTGTATGCAAATGCTCAAGCTACTTGGGGTTTGATAGTGTCGCAGGTATTTTCGCATTTTGGTACGTCTAATTAGAAAGTATTGAGGTAATGAGATGAAAGGAAAACTAATCGGGATTTTGTTGATAGCGCTCATTCTGGCTATTGTTCCACAGTGTGCCTCTGCACAAGCAGGCTGGCCTAATCCATATTACGGTTGGCCCTATTATTATGGTCCATCATACAATTTTTATGGAATGGGAATGTCTGTAGGTGGAATTTCAACAGGCAGATATGTGCAAATCCCGTGGTTTCAGGCCAGCATGGGTTCCTACATGTTCTCTCCTTGGTCGCAGTCATACATGGGATACTATAATCCGTATCTGTTTGGTGGATATCCAAGTTACTTTAGCCCGATGATGTACAGCAGCTTTGGCGCCCAGAGTTTTAGTAACTCAAGTTATTCTGGCATGGGAGTAGGGTTTACATATCAAAAGACAACAAAGAACTCCATCCTGTCGCTTAGTTTTTCAGGCGGCTCCAGTTACAGCAATTCAGCAGGCAGCTTTGGAAGCTTCTCCGGATATACCCCTATGAATCCATATTATAGATAAGACGTAATCATTCCTGCTAAAAAATACCCTTGACTTGATCATAAACAATTGTATAACACCCTTGAATGGTAGACACACTAACAAATATTGATATCCCGGGGACAAAACGACATTCAAGAGGGAAGGTCAGGGAAATTTTTCATCTAGGCGATGGGTTACTCATAATTACCACAGATCGTCTCTCTGCATTTGATGTTGTCTTGCCAGATCCGATCCCTTTCAAAGGAAATGTTCTTAATCTTCTCTCAAAATTCTGGTTTGAATTCTTCAGTGCCAATACAGCCCATCACATGATTACGTGTGATATCAGCAAGATGCCTATTAAGCTTGATCAGTCATTGCAGGGCAGGGCAATGCTTGTAAAAAAAGCCGAACCTTTCCCGGTGGAATGCGTTGCAAGAGGATACATTACAGGCTCTGGGTGGAAAGAGTATCAGCAGGACGGTCAGGTTTGTGGAATAAAACTACCAAAGGGCCTAAAGTTATCCCAAAAACTTGAAGAACCAATCTTTACACCTGCCACAAAGGCACAGACGGGCCATGATGAAAACATCCCATTTAGCCGCATGGAAGATTTAGTTGGAAAAGATACCGCTGCCAAGCTAAGAGATCTTACCCTAATGCTTTACACTCAAGCGGCAGAATATGCACTCAGGCGATCAATAATAATTGCAGACACGAAATTTGAATTTGGGATTTGTGATGGCAGGATTACTCTAATAGATGAAGCCTTGACCCCCGATTCTTCACGCTTTTGGCCCGTTGAAGGTTACGAGGAGGGCAAGAATCAGCCCTCTTTTGACAAGCAGTTTGTGAGAGATTATCTCGAGGGGATAAAATGGGATAAAAATCCACCAGCCCCAGCACTTCCAGAGTCGGTTATTCTCAAGACATCTGAAAAATACCTACTCGCTTATAAATTGCTGACAGGGAAAGAACTACCTACTGGGTAATATCAACAAAAATGCCCTTTGGATCCTCTAGATTATGTCCCGCCGAGCGAATTTCTCTTGATGGTGAAACATCACCATTTACAGTGCTGGCATTTGCAAACATTAATATGCCCGGTGTTATAAAGTTATTTGTAGTTACATAAATAGTGTCGTTGGCTCTATCAAGAAATAAATCTTGAGGAAAATTGATCGTAGTTGATCCTCCCTGTATAGTACGTGCTGGTGATATGCTGCCGTTGATCGTGCTAGCGTTATTGAAGATTAGCACAGACTGATTATTATAATCAGCTGCATAAATCCTGTCATTTTGTAGATCCAAAGATAGACCAACAGGTGTATACAAACTTGTGCTTGTGATCGTGCGGCTGGGCGCAACATTGCCGTTTATAGTGCTTGCTGAGTTAAAGGCAAGAATCGATCCTCCACCTGAGTTGCAGATATAGAGTCTGTCGTTTGACTTGTCTAGGAAGATTCCAGAGGGTTGAATAAGGGTTGTGGAGGCTCCCATTACTGTTCTTGAAGGTGCTACACTCCCATTAGCTGTGCTGGCATTATCCCAGATTAATATTGCATTGTTATTGCTAGTCACATAAAGCCTGTCTCCTTCTACATCGAGTGTCAGGCCATTGGGAGCCATTGAAGCTGTTGTGATAACGCGATTCGGAGCTATTGGACCTGTTATAGCATTGGCATTATCCCATATCGATATAGAGGTAGTATTACTTGCCACATAGAGCCTCTGATTTTTTGAGTCAACGAAGATTCCAAGAGGGCAATTAAGGGTTGTATCAGGGCCCCTGATAACACGAGAAGGGGGTGTGTTGCCTGTAACTGTACTCGCACTGTTCCATATCTTAATGCCGTTACCAAGTGGATCACCTACATATAGTCGATCATTTACAACATCTACTATTATTCCCTCAGGATTTCCAAACGTGGTTGCTGCACCAGAAATAACGCGATCTGGTGCAATATTACCGTTGACTGTACTGGCGCTATTCCAAATACGTACGGAATTATCCAGCTCATCGCTGATGTAGAGGCGATCGTTAACGGTATCTACAAAAATGCCATGAGGTCCAACAAGTCCTGTTGAACCCCCAGATATCGTTCTATCTGGCGCTACGTCTCCATTGATGGTACTGGCGTTGTTGAACACAAGGATTTTTTCAATCGAAAGGTAGTTTGTAACATATAGCCTGTCATTTACCACATCAATGAAAACATGCATAGGGGAGTCAAGCATCGTATTTATACCGGAAATGGTTCGATTGGGGACGATTGTTCCATTTATGGTGGATGCATTGTGAAATATTTCTATACGGCCACTGGATGGTTCTGTAGCGTATATCATATCTCGTGTGGTATCTACAAATACTCCAGATGCAGTAAAGGAAGGTCCTTTGATCTCTCGATCTGGGGTGACTAGGCCATTAATAGTACTTGCATTGTTGTAGACAAGTATAGAGTTCAAACTAGCAACATAAAGACGATTGGATGCCGTATCTACAAATAAACCAACTGGTGTTATCAGTTCGTTCGATGTTATGGTTCTATTGGGCTGTGTAGCTCCGTTAAGAGTACCAGCATTATCCCATACAAAAATAGCATTGTTTCCTTCTCCTGATGTATAGAGCCTGTCATTGACAATATCAAGATAGATTCCAGAAGGGCTTGTGTTAGAGATGTTAATCTCAGGTTTTTTTAATCCGTCCACGGTAGTAGCATTATTCCATGCATAAACCGCATAAAAGAAGTTACAGTTTGAAACCCACAGTTTTCCACCCTTTGTTGTTGCAGATTTCTCAACAATGTTCGAGTCTATGTTGCCCGAATTGTCTTGGGCTCGAACGACAAAATAGTAATTGGTAGATGGATTTAAACCTGTGACGTTGAAAGTGGTAGTCTGGGTAGTATACGTTGGTAATGAATAATTCTCGGTGCCACTTGTGGTTGCCTGGTAAATAAGATAGGTAATTGGCAATGATGGGTCCGTAGCTGCTGACCATGTTAGAGTTATTGTGTTGGTATCAATAGCTACTGCTGACACAAGGCCATTGAATGTTGGTGGTGTTATCTCTGTAGATACTGGGCGTTCTACAGCGTTGGCATCCGTGTTGTCTGCGGCATCCTTGGCTCGGACTACAAAGTAATAAGTGGTATTAGGAGTTAAACCTGTTACTTGAAAAGAGGCATTCTGCGTAGTGAAGCTTGGTGATGAATAATTTTCGCCGCCGCTGGTGCTTGCTTGGTAAATCAGGTAAGTAATTGGAGTTGAAGGATCCGTTGCTGGTGTCCATGATAACGTGACACTTGTTGTGCTATTTGCTGTGGCTGTTGAAACGCCGCCAAAGGTAGGAGGAGTAGAATCAATTGCTCCCGCATTGGTAACAGCGCTCTTTTCCTTCGTATTAGCATCTGTGTTTCCTGCGCTGTCTTTTGCACGTACTACAAAATAAAAAGTTGTGTTTGATGTTAGTCCGGTTACATCGTAAGAAGTGTTTTGTGTGGTGTAGCTAGGTTGACTGAAGTTTTGGCCGCCAGTGGTCACAGCTTGGTAAATAAGATAGGTAATTGGTGTTGATGGATCCTGAGCTCCTAACCAGATCAATCTGATCGTATTCGTGTTTATCGTGATGGTAACAACAAGACCGCCAAAGGAAGGCGGGGTTGCATCGGCAGAAGTTGTGTCTCCGCTGCTTGATGAACTACTGCCACCGCCACTGCAAGAGCAAAGTGATAGAAGAATCGCAACTAGGAATACTCGGTGCACCATTACTTACGTTATTATTTTCGGTGTAGTGAAATAGTCACCGGTCCGTTCCGGGGCGTTCTTAAGACTCTCCTCAGGTTTAAGAGATTGGGTTATAGAATCGCTTCTCAGGACATTTTCTGATTTTCCCGGGTGTACAAATGGCTCAACCCCAGTAACGTCCAGCTCCTTGAGTTTCTCTATGTATTCAAGGATTCTTGCAACCTGATCCCAATATACTGAAATGTCCTCGTCAGAAAGTGTGATTCTTGCGAGCTTTGCTGTCTGAACAATAACCTTTTTATCAATCATCTTTAAATTTTAGGTATAACATCCAGTTATTGAGTAATCAAGCCCAGCTCTTTAGAACTGGGCAAGCACTGGCTGGTCACAGGATTTAAGAATAGATACAGTCATTGGTTTACCCTATCCATATGCGCAAGCGTAAAAAACGGCGAGCGCTCGCCGTTTTTTGTCTCCAAGCATGTGGCACTTTACTCCTCCCATACGCTAAACGCAAAATCCGTGCCTGTAAGGGGCAAGCACGTCTTGAAATCCACTATTTCTTTCTTATATTTTGAGGACTGTGCAAGTCGGAGTTGAAAGACCCAGAAGATTAAGACAAAACACCCTGCTTAGAAAGTTTGTACTTGAGAATAGGGGCACAAAGTATATTATGCCATATTTTGTCCGATTTGGCCAAGGCATCAAAAAAGAGATTGAAAAGATGCCGGGGCAGTTCCAGTTTTCAATCGATATGCTGCTCAAGGAACTTGGCTCTACTGAGCTTCAGGCGATATTGTTATTTGGTATACCCAAAAAAAAGGATGGACGAGGCTCAGAAGCCTATGCGAAAAATGGAATCATCCAGCAGGCCTCCAGGGCGATAAAAGCCAAGTTCCCGCACATTGCTCTATTCACAGATGTTTGTCTTTGTGAATACACGGATCATGGTCAGTGTGGAATAATCAAGAAGACGAGGAATGGATATGACGTTAATAACGATGCAACACTTGAGTTACTTGAAAAGATAGCGGTCTCTCATGCAGAGGCAGGCTCAGATTGCGTATGCCCAAGTGGCATGATGGACAATCAGGTGATGGCTATTCGACAGGGACTTGATCAGGATGGTTTCAAGGATGTGCCGATTATGTCATACGCAGCCAAGTTTGCATCGGCATTTTATGGACCTTTCAGAGATGCTGCTGAATCGGCCCCGAAATTTGGGGACAGAAAAGGATATCAGCTCCCTACGGCAAATTTGAGAGAGGCTATAAAAGAGATTGATTTAGACATTAAACAGGGTGCGGATATTGTTATTTGGT
>SBBU01000204.1 GCA_005239585.1 Planctomycetaceae bacterium | reverse complement strand
TGTCACCACCCAAAATTCCATTCAGAAGCTTGAAGAGTATCAGCTCATTCGAACTGGCGCCGGCAGATCCAAACTGGTCGATCTGCTGCCAAAAGAGACAATACTCTTTATCAGAGAACCTGATCAACTTAAAAACTACTCGGCTCTCCCATTAAAGGTTATAGAGTGTTCAACTCTCCCCGTCTCAGAAGGAACAAACATGAACATGTCAAGCTGCCAGCGATTTTCCGGGAATCTCTCCAATATCCGCGGAGAACTAGGCGCTCTAACCGGGAAGATCCAGATCTTTGTGCCATCTGAGGCTGAAGGCAGCAGATTACTTGAGATCCTTCAGGGCCTTGATGTTTCAATAGTTATAGGAAAACTCAGTTCAAGTGTTGTATTTAACGATATCGGTCAATCTTTCATCTCGAGCAATGATATATTCAACAGATACAGGATATACCGCAGATCAAGCAGGGCTAAATGGAGAGATCCGGCCAAAACACTCGACATGACGCCGGGAGATTATGTAGTTCACAACTATTATGGAATTGGAAAATACCTAGGCATAGAAACCATAGATAACAAAGAAACACTGGCAATCGAGTACAGCAACAGGTCAAAACTCTACTTGCCTGTCCATGACATCGACCTGCTTCATAAATATTTAGGCCCTCTCGATGACCCGCCAAGGATGAATTCACTTTCAGGTGATGCATGGATCAAAACAAGACTAGAAGCCGAGGAATCGGCCAGAAAATTCGCACGCGAACTCATACAAATTCAGGCCAAACGGCAGCTTCTCCCGGGAATCAGCTACCCAAGCGACAACGACTGGCAATTATCCTTCGAGGCAAGTTTTCCATACATCGAAACAAAAGATCAAACAGAGATTAATGAAAGAATCAAAAATGACATGGAATCATCCAAACCCATGGATAGGTTGATCTGTGGCGACGTTGGTTTTGGCAAGACTGAGCTAGCCATGAGAGCCGCATTTAAAGTAGTGACAAGCGGAAAACAAGTCGCACTACTCGCACCTACCACGATACTAGCCCATCAACATTATCAGACATTTAAAGATAGGATGGCAGCCTATCCCATCAACATCGAATGCCTATCAAGGTTCAAAACGGAAAAAGAACAGAACCAGATACTTGAGAAAATGGAAGAAGGACAGGTCGACATCGTCATAGGCACACATAGACTCATCCAAAGCGACGTTAAATTCAAGGACCTCGGACTAGTAATCATAGATGAAGAACAACGTTTCGGAGTATTACAGAAAGAAAGACTAAAGAGGTTCAGGGCAACCGTCGAGTTACTTACCCTCACTGCAACTCCAATCCCGCGCACAATGCATATGGCGCTCTTAAAAATCAAAGATGTATCGATACTTACCACGCACCCACAGGAACGGCTCCCTATACAGACTCGGATTGCCCCATTCAGCGATGAACTTGTTAAATCCGCTATAAGACATGAACTTGAGAGAGGAGGACAGGTATTTGTGATTCACAACAGAGTCTACAACATCATCCAAGTCCGCGAAAAGTTTGAAAGACTCGTACCTGAGGCAATATTCAGGGAGGCTCATGGACAAATGCCGGAGGACGAACTCGAGCAAACAATGACTGACTTTATAAACAGAAAGATCGACGTCCTCGTGTCTACAACCATAATCGAAAATGGGGTAGACATCCCAAACGTCAACACAATTCTAATCAATGAAGCAGATATGTTCGGACTAGCCGATCTTCATCAACTTAGGGGTCGAGTCGGCAGATACAATAGGCAGGCCTATGCCTATTTTCTCATCCCGAACAACAGACCAATAGTTCCAGAGGCAAAGAAGAGGCTCTTGGCAATAGAAGAATTCTCACAATTGGGCTCTGGAATAAAACTCGCAATGCAAGATATGGAGATACGAGGTACAGGCAACATACTAGGTAAAGAGCAACATGGTCATATGAGAGAGATTGGCTATGAGCTCTATACCCAAATACTGGAAAAGGAGATTAAAAAGCTAAAAAATGAACCGATAGAAGATCGGATAGACTGCTTCGTTAATGTCAATCTGGATATCTCATGTCCTCCATCTTACATCGCTGATCAAGATGCCGCCATAGAACTTTTCAGGCTTGTTGCTAGATGTTCTAACACAGAAGAAATAGAAGTGGCCCGAAAAGAAATCGAGGATAGATTCGGGAAATTATGCCCAGAAATCAACAACCTGATAAAAGTAAAAAGACTCAAACTGACAGCATCACAGCTAAAAATCGCCTCAATTACCGAATCTGAAGGGCTCTTTGTCCTAAAATATGTGAAAAAAGCCATTGCACACGCACTTTCTCGCCGTTCCAATAAAATTCGCATAGTAGATCAAGATACGCTCCACATAAGCAAGGAAATATCCCCGGACATAGAGAGCTTAATCAAGCTCTTCAGGTCATTTCCCTCGAAAGATGCTTTGTCGAATAATTCTACCCGTTGAGGTACAGAGACGCATCCACCACAAGAGGTTGTGGCAGACGCCCTATTTTCGCTGATTTATTCCTCACGTGTCAGCAGTTTTTTACGGGGTGTAGATGGCAATAGCTCCCAAAAATCGAAGGAATTGTTTTGAAGAGAGGGCAGAGGCAACAAGAGTTCA
>SBBU01000322.1 GCA_005239585.1 Planctomycetaceae bacterium | reverse complement strand
TGACATTATCAAATGATGGCAAAAATGTACTTTCCTGTAATGCAGACGGTACTCTTTACCTCTTCAATAATGATAGCTGCAAAGGCAAGTATATCCAACTAACTAAAAACTATCCCCCCCTAATCCCATCCTCTGCAAAATTTTCGCATGATAACAACACTATCTTTGTAGGTACAACCAAGGGCCAACTGATTGTATTTGATCTTATTAAAGAGCAAATCATAAAAGAGATAGAAATTGCAAAGCAAGATGTAAACTCTGTTGACATCACACCAGACGGAAATCTACTTGCTGCGTCTTCGTGGGGAGGAATAATCAAACTTATAAAGCTGGATGCCTCATATACTGAAAGAAAACTGGAAAGACCCCACCATCTGGACACACAAGCTGTTCGTTTTTCAAGCGATAGTAAGCAACTAATATCAACCGGCGGAGACAAAACCATAATGATCTGGAACGCCACAAATCTAAAAGCAACAAAAAAAATCACAGTTGATAAAAAGGTAACCTTGGCAATTTTAAGTGAAGACTCGAAATTTGTCATCTGTGGTGATGATCAAGGAAACATAATAATCATTAACATCGAGACCAAAGACCAAAAAATTATCAGGGCACATAAAGCTCGAATCATGCATCTTTCTGTAGCAAATGGGACTATTATCTCCAGCGCTGGCGCAATGGATTGCACAATAAAGATATGGAAGGTAGAATAGCGCAACTCTAATTTTGTTCAAAATCTGTCACTTAACCTATAGTTGAGAGCTAAATTTGAAGAGACTGCATTTGTACAATGAAATATAAGGCAATAATCTTTGATCTATTTGGCACCCTCGTAAAAGGCTCACCCGCCAATTATCACCGTGCGCTTTCGCTAGTTGCCCAAAGCTTGAGAATAGACCCTATTGCCTTTGTGCATTTATGGAAAAAACTTGTTGATAACCTAGAACATCACGCATCTGATCTGCATGAACTTTTAAAATACATAAGCATTAGCATGGCAGCAAAACATAACCAACAAGAGATAAATAAAGCAGCAGAAATTATGCTCAATGAAACTGCCAAGTCACTCACACCTCAGCCTTTTGCATTGTCAACGCTCAACAAACTACGAGAGCAGAAATATAAGATCGGATTGATAAGCAATTGCTCACCTGAGGTACCAACTCTATGGATAAAAACCCCGCTCGCTGAGCTGGTGGATTTTCCGATCTTTTCCTGTTCTGTTGGTTTGAAAAAACCTGACCTAAATATATATTTGCTCACATGCGAAAAACTTTCGGTCATGCCGAAAGAGTGCCTTTATGTCGGTGATGGTGTGTGTGAGGAGCTGCGCGGCGCTTCAGCTGCAGGAATGAACCCTGTGCTCATCAGATTTCTCAGGGAGAGTGAATACACATCTTTTGACGTCGCTGTGGAATACTGGTCTGGACCAACCATAAAATCACTGCATGAAATTTTAAACCTTTTACAATAACTCAAACTGTGAACGAAAAACATAGATCTAAAATTGTAGGACTAGGCTTTATTTGTAAAGAGAAATCAGTCCTCCTTGTAAAACAAAATTATGCCAATCAATACTGGAGCCTCCCCGGAGGCTATATGGAGGCAGGTGAGTCGATTGATCAGGCAACTATTCGTGAAGTCAAAGAAGAAACAGGACTTGATGTACGTTTAAAGCGAGTTGTGGGCATTTATACTAATCCAAATGAGAGTAAACTTGTTGTTACTTTTGAGGCAGAGATTACTGGCGGTGAAATCAAGCCCACAACCAACGAGACTTCAGAGTGCCGTTATTTCACCTTTGACAACCTTCCAGAGCCAAGATACAAACATATTGCCAGCCGATTGGAAGATTTTTTAAAGAGCAAACAAACAGTATTCAGAACAGAGTTTTGAAACTTACTGCACACACAATTTTTATTTACCATGCAACTTTTTGCCAACTCGAGCGTCTATACTATTAGGAGGTGCAATATGTTTGACAAGGATTTCAAAGTAAAATCTGTACGTAAATACGGACAGCCCGCCTACCCCGTTATTGATGAAGATGGAAACCTACTTTTTATGCCGCCGCAAACCAAGGTATCCGACATCACAGGCAAACTGACACTCCCTATGGTTGGCGCAGCGCTCGTGGCACTTGCATCACAAAATGCACAGGCATCAACCACTAGAAAGCCAGAAAAGTACATTACAGAGACATCTTCTGCTGACGATACAACTGAAGACAATTCGCTTTCTGGAAGTGATAATCTTCAAGAAACCAAGCCTTCTAACATAAAGAGATTCTCTGAAAAGGATATAACCTCCCTGCTAAAGGAACTATCACTGCAGATCGAGAACAATAAACCCCAACATAAGTTGGGTAGATCTTCAGGTCCAATATACAATGTAGTAGTAACAGAAGAGCAAGCAAGGCGTATATTGGAAAAGTTCTTCAGAAAGAACGGAATATCATTTGAATATGATCAACCTTTTAAGAAACCGGGGATTGATTTCACAGTTGATGCTTATAATGACAAGAGGAAAATAGGCTACGAATTCGGATACACATGTGAACCTGATTTGACTCAGGAAGAAATAGACAAGTTACAAGAGCTCTCAAACAAGGGCAAGGAACAGATACTTTTGATTGATGCCAACAAATTTAAAGGTCTGCCCTCAGGTAGAAAGGCAATAACACAACTTCAAACCACAGCAGAGGAATTCCTAAAGATGCTCTACAACAAGGGAATACTCAAATCTGAAAGGCTAGACGAGTCAGAAATAGCTGAAAGGATAAAGCTACTAGGGTCTGCTGAAGAGAAGGTAAAGGCCAAGGCATACGAAGAGCTGAAGAAATGCGGTATAAGCCTAGTCGATAAACTCAGGAAAGAGGGCAAAAAGGATATAATTGAGAAACTAATAAAAGAAATCGAAGCTGAATTCCAAAAGAGTCTCGATATGTATTACAAAGGATTAAACAATGATGATGCAGACGTTAGGGAAAAGACAACGAAGGACCTAATTAACATGGATGAGGATGCACTACCTTTTGTAAAGAAACTGCTTGAAATGGCCAAGGAAAAGAAGAGTGCAGAGGTAGAGTGGAGAACTAAACATATTATAAAAGAGGTCGAATAATGTTCGCCAGTCTTCATCTAACGCTTGCCTGCAACCTCCGCTGCACATACTGCTATGCAGGTTCCAAAGTGAACAAATCAATGACACCAGAGATTGCAATCAAGTCAACTGATTTTTTGATCGCAAATTCAGATGAGTTTTTAAATATCACATTCTTCGGCGGCGAGCCCACACTTAGGTTCAATCTTATAAAACTTGTTGTAGAACGCTGCTATGAGCTACGCGGCGCAAAGCCGATTAATTTTGGAATGGTCACTAACGGCACACTTCTCACAGAAGAGATGATCGACTATTTTAAGAAACATGATGTGCTTTATACCCTCAGCTTTGATGGAGACAGATTCAGTCAGGATAAAGGCAGACCAACAACTAATGGAGGCTCAAGCTTCGACCTTGTAATCAACAACATTCCCAAGATACTCAATGCTAACCCATACGTCAGAGTAAATGTTGTAGTTACTCCACAAACAACTTGCAATCTCTTAAAGAGCATAAAGTTCCTACGCGGTTTAGGCCTGCGCTACCTCGATATTCAACCTGATTATGGCGCACCATGGGATAGGAAAGGTTTAAATACATTACGCAAGCAATATCTTGCACTGGCAGACTATTACATGGATTGTCACAGAAAGGGAATCAAGATCCATATAAACCTTTTTGATGACAAAATAGGGGCCAGCGCAGTAAGACCGCTTAGAAAATTCGATCGAGGCTCGCCCTGCAAAGCTGCTGACAGTTCTATTTCAATTGCACCAAGCGGCAAGATATATCCTTGTGTACAATATGTAAAAGATGATGATCCCAAAGACTGGGAGTGGTCGATAGGCGATATTTCAAGCGGGATAGATCCGCAAAAGCGAGCCCGTTATCTATCATGTTCAAAGATTCCCATGAATGAAGAATGTAAAGGCTGTGCCTTTCTTGACCGCTGCAGCAGATGGTGCAGCTGTGCAAATTGGCAGGCTACTGGAAACCCCGGGACGCCATCACCGTTTATGTGCGAACACGAGAGGATGCTCATACCTATAGCTGACCGTATAGGCTCTACCCTCTGGAGAGAGCGAAATAGGCTCTTTATTGACAAACACTATAACCGCGCATATCCCCTGATTTCATACATGGAGGAGATGCTTACCAAATCAAATGCTTCATTTGTTGAAACAAAGCACTAAAATCAGTCATAGTATATTAGCTAGTAGTTTTTGGTCAGTTGAATAAACTCTGACCTGTTTTAGCGGGGTAAAGATGAATTTGATAGTACTGGCAGCAGTTCTCATACAGGATGCTGAAATTGTAACAAAGACTGGCCAAAAACTTTCCGGCAAGGTTGAAAAATTGACACTAGATTCGAAAACTATCGGCAAGGTATCTATCGATGGTAAGGAGATATATGCGATCTACTTGTCAAAATTTAGACCGCCTGAAGAAGAAAAACTCAAAAAAGAAGTGAATGATCTGATTACAAAGCTTTCAGATGAAGATCCCCAGATACGCGAAGATTCTACGCAAAAACTCAGGAATATGGGCCCTTCAATCCTCAGCTTGATCCAAGATTACACAAAACATGACGATGCCGAGGTTCGAACACGTATAAACTCAATAATCTCCTCGCTTAAAGAGACAAAAGAAAGAATCATAGATTCAGTAGGAGGCAAGAACTTTCTGATAAACGGATACATACGTTCTCTATTATTCGATGGAAAAGAGCTAGACATTACCAATATAGAGTCAATCAAAATTAAGGGAACTCACGCAAGCTCATCTGGCGATATGCTGAAATTTACAGATGGAACAAGACTTGTTGCAAAGCTAGTCAATTCGTCATTGAAATTAAAAAATCAAGGAGCCATAGAAGAGCTAAAAATCTCAGAGGTAAGTAAAATTACCCTATCTGAAAAGGAGTTTGAGATTCAAACGGGTTCTAAGGTCCTTAAAGGCCTGCTGGATCAGGATATCGAATTCGAATCATCCATTGGCAAATTCAAGGTTCATACAGCCAACCTAGCTTCATTCATTAGATCAACTACCTTTTCCCACGGCGAAGTAGAGGGAAAGTGGAAGGGTAATATAAAAATAACCGTTCTGGGGCATTCACAAGAGGCCCCTATTAAAGCCCAGTTTAAGCAGGAAGGAGACACAGTAACCGGTGAAATCCTAGGACCTCTTTTGGGGTCAGGCCCAACACAGTTCAAAGGTAGTCTTACGGACGATACACTCGAAGGACAATTCACTGACGAAACTCAGAAAGAATATGAAATGAAACTGAACGCAAAGATTAATAACAATAAGATCGACGGTAAAATAACAACAAATGTCAAGTCAGATATAGAAATTCAGATAGAAATCAATCTCGAAAAAGAAGGCGATTAGGTTTCTTTCAACAAGCCGAGCAGTTCTCTGGTAAAGCGACTCGAACTTTTCAAAACATCTCTAGCACCAGGTTGAAATACTACCTTGTGCTGTTATAATTCGGTTGGTTTTTTGGAGGAGGAGAACTTATGAGGACTATAGAGGGGCTTGCCGATACATCACCTCTTGACTTTAGTACAAGTACAAATCCACTTGGCTATCCAGATTGCGTCAAGAGTTGTTTCCAAAGTTCTGTAGATGATGTCTCGAGATACCCGAATCCAGATAAACTAACTAAAAGTATTGCCAAGAGACACGACGTCGCAACCGAATGCATATTACCCTCCGCGGGTGTAGCGGACCTTATTTATGCAACTGTATCCGCGTTTAACTGCAAAATCAGAGTTTTCGCCCCTACCTTTACCGAATATGAAGGGGCCTGCAGGGCACTCAAGCGTGAACTCACAATAAGAATGCTTATCGAAGATAATGGCTTTAGACTTGACAAACCTGAGGGAGAGTCAAATGAATTAGTATTCTTCTGTAACCCAAATGATCCGACAGGCCGCTATTACGACACTGACTTTGTTCTCAATATGATAAAACTTGCAAAGCAGAAAGGATTTATACTCTTTCTTGGTGAAAGCTTTATAGATTTCATTACACAAGACACAAAAACTATCCACAGCGCAGTGGAATCACGTTCTGTTATAATTGCAAGGTCTTTCTCCAACTTCTACGCTGTTCCCGGCCTGAGAATAGCATATGCAATTGCTCACCCTGCCCTCATTCAAAAGCTGCAAAGTGTACTTCCCCCATGGAGCGTCAACACTTTGGCTATTAACGTAGGATGCGAAATCCTCAAGGATGAAAAATACGCTGCGTTTTCAGTTGAGTATATACGTAATGCAAGAGAGAATTTCATCAATGAACTAAGGAGCATTTCCTGGTTAAAGGTATTTCCATCTGAGGCCAATTTTTTTCTGTGTAAGATTATAAAAGACGACTATAAGTTTTCATCTATCAATCAAAAGCTCCTGAAAAAAGGAATCATTATACGAGATTGTTCGAATTGCACCGGGCTTGCACCTGAAAAATTCTTTAGAATAGCAGTAAAGAAAAGGGTAGAGAATATGCAGTTTGTTTCAGCAGTACGGGAAATATAACAACAGAATTGACTCAAATCCACTTTATAATGCAGAATAATACCAATTCTACAGTTCACACCCAAAAACGCAATTATCCCATTGGCAAAACCTTTTTCAATGCCAACAAAGTTTTGTGTTTATACGTCTAATTGCTAGAGTACTCGATAAAACAATGCACATAAAATACCTCCTGCTGCTAATACTATTCATACCTCAAGTAGATGAAAAAGAAGTGCTAAAAAAATCGCTCGGCGTGTCGTTTCTAAAACTGGCAAATTCAGAGGCTTTGATAGATAACATTGTCTCAAAAGACGAGAAAAAAACAGAAGAAGCACTACATACAATATTTGGGTTCAAGGAGAAACCTCCTCTAGCAGTTTCAAGAAAAGACAGAGAGACAATCCTGAAACACATTATACCCAAGGTAAAGGGAGATGAGATTAGGCAATTCATCGCTGTGAACATAATCACGCATGATTTGCACTTGAGACCTTCCTTCAGGGCTATAGTTAAAAGCCTCTTACTGGATGAAAATCCAAAGACCAGGCTTCATTCCATAGATTGCCTGACAATGTTGATACCCGAAAAGTGTGGAAATACTGTAAGACAACTTGAAGATTCAATTGTCGGACTGCTTAGAGATAAGGACAAAGATGTTCAAATAGCGGGTATTCATATATGCACACAGCTGCGCATACGCCTTGACAGCGCAAAATTTCAGATCCGTGTCCTAATAGGCGATCCGGACCCCAAGATTGCCCTTGCTGCAATTCACGGAAGCCTTGCAATGGGAGATTTCGAGGCCATAAAGGAAATTCAAAGACTTTTAAACAATCCGAACCCAACCCTAAAGGCAACTGCAATGTCTATTCTTGCGGGACTTGATTTAAAACTGATAGACCCCGGAAATAAACCATTAAAGGAAATCCTAATCAAGCTAACAGACGATAAAGAAAAATCTGTCAAACTGGCCGCTATCGGTATATGCGCCCGATACCATGATAAATTGAAACTAGACGACAAGGAACTAAAGGAACTCAAGTCAGATGTACTTAAACTTATCAAGGACAATGACATCAACAACAAAAAATTTGCCCTTTCTCTATTACCTTCGCTTAAGCTTACAGATGCAAAGGAAGTAAAGGATGAGATGCTCAAGGCGTTAAAGGGTTCTGATAAGGACCTAAAGATTATGGCTATTACCTATGTAGTAGAGAAAGACATCAAGGAAGCAAGAAAAGAGATATTGGACCTCCTTCAGGATAAAGAGAGTCAGATCAAAGAAGAAGCGCTAATGGCAGTTAGAAAGCTAAAAATGACAGAGGCCAAGGACAAAATAATTTCACTCATATCTGACAAACAAGTCAACAAAGCAATCCTCTTTGGTGTAATTTTGGATATGGATCTCAAAGAAACAAAAGGTCTTTTATTAAATACACTGAAAGAGCCACATTTTGACCCGATGTTACTAGTTCCCCTGTTCACTAAATTCGGAGTAACTTTTAATGACCTCAAACCATATTTGAACCACGACTATACCATTCAACTCATAGTGCGTCTGAAAATGAATGCAGCTAAAGATGATCTTATCAAGATAGTAAAGGGAAAAGATGCCCGCCTAAAATCTGAAGCAATAAGAGCAATGGTTCAAATGGGCATTAAAGACGCAAAAACTGAGATCATTGAGGGGCTCTCCGATTCTAACGAGGAGATTCGACATGAGGCACTCCATGCATGTTATGAGCTTGGCTTTACGGAAGCAAAAGAAAAAGTAGTAAAGATGCTTGATGATCCATCACCGCTCGTGCAGGAAGCCGCAATCCACGGTTGTGAAATCTACGAAATCAAGGATGAAAAACTGATTAAACTACTTGATTCAGATGAAGATAATGTCAGACTTAATGCAATCACTGCTACAAGTGTTCTAAAGATGAAGCAGGCTGAACAAAAAATTATCTCTTTCGTACTCGATGAGGATTACCCCATTTATGTTGAAGCTTTGTTGGCCCTTGCCAGATTTTCCAACCGCAACTTTTTGACGAATCTGCTTGAGATATTGCAACACGACTACAGCTCCACCGTCCTCGTTGAGGTCAACAGATTAAAGAACGACCGGCTATTCAAAGCCCTCGAGGCTCTAACCTTTACAGGATCTGAAAAAAGTCTAGACGACATCATTAAAGAATTTAAAACAGTTAAGATAAAGTTCGATTCTGAGCTTCCAAAGGAACTACACACACAACCTAAAGTACGCTTTGAGAAATGCAGTGGAATTCAACTGCTAGTCCAAATAGCCGAGCAAATGGGTGTTGCTTTTGTGCTGGACAGCGATGAAGTACTCATTACCATCATACCAAAAGCTATCTATTTGCTTTCAAAGTAATGAGTGTCTATCTGATAGGAATAGGAGGAGATGGGAAACAGAGTCTAGGTCCCAAAGCGCTATCAATAATCAACCAAGCAGGTCTGCTGGTGGGCGATAAAAATTTGATTGACCTATTCAACACCAAATCTGAAACATTCGTTATAAAGGCCAGTGTAGATGAGGCTATCGATAAAATTACTTCAGATCTGGGGAAAAATGTTGTAGTCCTAACCAAAGGAGATCCGCTTTTTCATGACATTGGCAGACATGTACTCGAAAAAATCCCCAAAGAATCAGTTGTCATAATCCCCAGTCCCTCTCTAATGCAGATAGCATTCAGCCTGATAAAAGAGAGCTGGGAAGACGCGGTCTTTGTATCCCTATCAAATAAAAGCATGGAAGCCATTATCCAGTTACTACGTCATACAGACAAGATCGGAATCTATACTACAACCGAGATAACACCTAATGCAATCGCTGAAGAACTTGGCAGGCATGGGATGTCGGATATCACAATGTTTGTCCTTGAAAATATTGGCCAAGAGAATGAACGAATAACAAGCGGCACAATCTTTCAAATCGCAGCAGATAAATTTTCATTTCCTAACACGGTAATACTCTCCAGAACCAGTGCAGTCGGAGAGAGAGGCAGATTGGAGCTTGGCATACCAGACCATGAGTTTTACCAGCGTGGGCAGGTCACTCCTTGGGAAGTAAGATCAATTTCAATCTCTAAACTAGGACTCACTGAGAAAAGCATCCTGTGGGTCATTGGTGCCGGATGCGGTGAAACTGCAATTGAAGCATGTTATATAGTGAGACGAGGGGGTGTATATGCCATGGAAAATAACAATGCAAACTTTGAGTGCTTAAAACGAAATATTGACAAGTTCCGAACTCAAAATCTAAGGACAATTCAAGGGATAATCCCTGAATGTTTAGATGCAATCTTTGAAGACCCTGACTCGATATTCTTTGGAACTACTGACCTGAAGGTCCTTCAATCTGCACTTGATCGATTACGAAACAATGGCCGATTCGTTATGAGCACAAACTCACTTGAGGAACTAAATAAAGTAACGACTTGGTTACAGAATCAAAAATATCGTGCACAGGTGGTCCTAGTCAGCATCTCACGTTTAAACATAACTCAACTCAAGCCACTCGACCCAGTTTGGATAGTCTATGGCTTCAAGCCGACCCGATAAAGTTCTTGCCTGCCCGCGCTGTGCGCAGCGCAGCAGGCGGGAGTATTATCGAGCTACAGAAATTTATTCAATCAAGCAAAGCATGGCAATTTGTATTGGTGACAATAGCGTGAAAAATCTGCACCGGGAAGTTGTATACGAGTCGTACTATTAACTTTCGGATGCATTCTTAGTAGAGATCCGAGGAGAAAGATACCATAACAAGCAAGAGATTAGGCCGCCCAATGCGCGGGATCTTTGTGGAAGCGACTCGAGCCTTCACATCTCTAGTTCAATTACATTAAAATTCAATGCCCACAAAACAATGAAGACAAAGAGTTGACATTCAATTAGCCAAGTCATACGATTTCTGGCGTGAGGGTTCTTGTTGTTGGATCGGGCGGCAGAGAGCACGCGCTCTGCTGGAAGATTGCCAAGTCAGACCTAGTTAAAAAGCTATACTGCGCCCCCGGGAATGGTGGAACTGATTCTGTTGCAGAACCTGTAGACATCAGCTCGACATCAATAGACAAGCTTGTTGACTATGCAAGTCATGAAAAGATTGACCTCACTGTTGTAGGACCAGAAGTACCCCTTTATCATGGTATAGTAGATGCGTTTCAGATGGCAAATCTTAGGATCTTTGGCCCTAACAAGGCATGCTCAATGGTTGAAGGCAGCAAGGCCTTTGCCAAAAATCTGCTTCGCAAATACGGGATACCAACACCTAATTTTAAGGTATTTGACAATCCGAAACAGGCACTGAACTTTTCAAAAAACTCTGGTTTTCCTACCGTTATCAAGGCAGACGGACTTGCAGGGGGAAAAGGAGTCATAATTTGCTATAACGAAAAAGAGGCCTCTGAGGCAATAAAATCAATAATGGTAGATCGCATCTTTGATAAATCAGGCGAAAAAATAGTCATAGAAGAATTTTGTTCTGGCACTGAAGTTTCTATCATGGCGTTTGTTGATGGCAAAACAATCGTGGTTATTGAACCAAGTCAGGATTACAAAAGACTATATGAAAATGACAAAGGACCAAACACCGGTGGAATGGGTTCATATTCACCTGTACCTGTTGTATCGCGAGAAGACTATCAGAAGATCATCTCAAAAATCTTATCACCCTTTGTATATGCAATGAACAGATCTGACCTTACCTATAGAGGCATTCTTTATGCAGGGATTATTATCACCAAGAGCGGACCTAAAGTACTAGAATTCAACTCTAGATTTGGGGACCCGGAGACCCAAGTAGTATTAACACGCCTGAAAAGCGACATCATACCGTTAATGAATGCCACTATTGATGGAACACTGGACGAACTCAAAGATGGCGATATCACGTGGGACAGCAGAGTATCTCTATGCACAGTACTCGTATCAGGCGGATATCCTTCCAAATATGAAACTGGTTATGAAATAAAAGGACTGCATGATGCCATAAGCGACGATGTCTTTGTCTTCCACGCCGGCACCATAAAAAGCGATAACAAGGAGATCACGGCTGGAGGTAGAGTAATCAACGTAGTCGCACTAGCTGATGATTACAGGTCAGCAAAGGAACGTGTTTACAGTGCAATAAACAAGATCTCATTTAAGAATATGTATTTCAGGAAGGATATCGGGTCACGAGTTGCGAATCTTACGCAAGCAGCAAAGACCTAGACCTCTTCAAAGAACTTTATATCAAGAATCGACCCCTTTCTCTCTTTCTCAAAAACTATTCGCACTCTCATTCCTACAGTAGGTTTTTTAACATTTAATCTATGAACAAAACTCGTCGATGCGCCATCGAGCCTGACTAGCCCAATCAAGAACGGCTCTTTGAGTTCTCGAGCGTCAAGATCGTAACTGCATTTGGTAAAACTAGAAAGAATCCCTGTACCCGGCAGCGTAACGTAATCATCCAATTTATTAAAACAGCTCTCGCAGAAGAGCCTTGCAGGACAATAAATTAGGTTGCACTTTTTGCATTGTGTGGCCACAAGTTTTCCTTCTTTAAGGACCGAAAAGAACTTTTCTCCAGCAAGCCCTGATGTATAAAGGCTCTTGATTGGGATTTCACCTCTTACTGATTTCATTTGATTGGTGCGAAATATTTCATGTCTGTAATAGAACCTTTGCGTTCAGCTTCTGGCAACCAAACGGCCTTGACTCGCATTCCAGTCTTTACTTGCTTCGGGTCAACTTCGCCTAGTAAATGGAGGAAACCGCCTGACGTACCATCTATGTCAATAACTGCTGGAATCTCTGGTGTAGTAAGCTTCCTCATATCCCAAGAGATGTAGCAAATCGAAAAAGTATTCACTGCGCCTAGATCACCAACATGAACCCAGTCATCCGTTTCCCTGAAACAAAGCTCACAAAACATACGTGGTGGAATCAACTTGCGATTGCATTCCTTGCAAAACCTGGTGATCAATCTCCCTCCCTTGAGCTCAGTGAGAAATCTGTTTATAGCCTCTCCTGTATCCCAGTTGTACCGTGCATTTGGCTGAAAGTGAACCGGGAATGTACTTTGAAGCTCGTTTTCGTTAAACCCAGTACCAAAAGGGAGATTTATCCAGCCCTTTTGACCAAGCTTAACGTTATCACCTCTTCCCGAAATCATTGTCAAATCATACCTCCTGAATTATCAATAAAATTAGTCAAAAATGCTTGACTCTGCCATATCTGATCACAAGCTGCATTCCGGGTAAAAATTATTGCCATATCCTCGCGGTAGGTGGTAGCACGCTTCACTTGCATGGACAGTTCTCCTGACCTTTGAATCCAGAGCAGTGCCCGCACTTGCACTTGTCCATCTTTAAACCACAGCCACATGGCGGATTTCCAGTGTTACAGTAACATTTTGCACCTTCCACGCCGGCACAGTGACCACACTTGCACTTCTTGTCAGCTGTACATTTGCAGCCACCTGATTCACGTTCAAACAGACTTTGGACAGATTTTAATGTCAAAGACCCGCTGCCAGATGTAATCCTGACCAATCCAAGAGATGGATTAAAAAGTATCTCGTATTTGTTTTTTTCTGTGACCATCTCAATGCGTGCACATTTTATTTTAGATTTATCAATCTCTATTTCATAGTAACCGAGCAATTTGTAGTTCGTCTTTTTATCTTTTGGCTCTATCCAACTGTCTTTCTTCTCGTAATTATATGGGATATATAGGACTTCGTCTTTATACTGGGCCTGAAAGCCTCCACTAGTTGTCACCATAACAAATAAATCAGCGCCATGTTTAAACTCATAGACAGATTTGGCTGTTTTCGCGCATTCAAAAAGGAGTTCCTTGCCCTTGTCGTCCTGATAGGTATACCGATCACCAGTTTTAAAACCCAATTTCATGCCTTTATAACCGAATTCTCTTAGATTAAAATCGAGCCTCTTGTTTTCAACCGAGATCACCATCCTCAACATGCCAAAATCCTTGCCATACCAGCTTTCTACTTTAATTGGTAGTCCCATTACATCGCATGCACTAGTCACCTTGAAACACTTGTGTGAAATCGCAGCGATTTTTATCTCATCCTCTGAAACCTCACTTGAAATGGATATTTTAATCTTTATTTCAGGCGTCATTTGATAGTCCACTTGGTCTTCCCATTTCTCTTTTAGCTTGATTGGAAATTTGAGCTTCGTCCAAGGTAAACCGAACTCTATGTTCCAAAGGGACAAGGACTTGACACCTTCACTGTCGATTCGAACCAACTCTTTATAGACTTGATCGAATCCCGATTGCTGGATGATGTAATATTCATCATTTCCCCTTTTCTCTTTACCTTTTGCCTCAATTACGCATTCACCCTCTCGCAGTCCTTGAACATCATATACCCACCTCATATCCTCATTTAATGGGTAGTAAGATGTCCATTCCTCTTGATCTATAAACCCATTGACAAATGTTGCGCATAAAATCAACATTTTCACTCCCAGCTAAAAAATTTCATTTCTTTTGCATTGGCTTTATCTACCAACCTATGCAAAGACATTTACCTTTACCATCATCTCCTCCTTCCACACCTGTGCAGTGACCGCACTTGCATTTTTTCATGATTTCTCCGCACTTGCAACCACCAAGATCACAATAACATCCCTCCTGAATCTTTAGACAATGTATGCACTTGCAGCCCTTTCCACAGAAACAGACTGCCCTTTCAAATTTCTTGAGCACATGTGTTTTCCCATCTATTACAAGTTTCACAGGCCCTATTCCCTTTGAGAGCCACGCCTTGACCTTTAACTCCTTGCTTTCAACAGGAAATGCCTCGAAAGTCCCACCAGGCACCTCAATTTTTTCAAGTTTTCCGACCTCAACAGAAGCCTTTAGCTCTTTGACCTCCCATTTTGTAACCTCCTTGAGTGGAAATTTTACTAGTGTCACAATGCCATTTGGGTTCACAAGAAAAAGACC
>SBBU01000195.1 GCA_005239585.1 Planctomycetaceae bacterium | reverse complement strand
TTCAGCAATACTGAGTCTATCATACCCCCTCCATCTCCAATGCTTATTCTCAGATTATAGTGGAGGGCGGCCGACCGTCAAAAATTTACGGAGTGTCTGGTAGTTCCCGGTCTGACATTCGTTCTCCGACCAAAGTACGGTGTCAAGATCAGGATTTTGCCTCGCTGATCTAACGTTACCTCCCTGCTACCAGTGATTCAGCAATGTTAGTATTCAGACCTTTTTCTTCGCAACCTATCAGTTAGAACGCTTCACTTGTCCAGATATATTTCTAACTTGTCTGCAGGAAATTCTTTTGCTATTTTTTTGTCTGCCTGTAGCAGATATTTTACAAATTGCTCAAGGAGATAAGAACCTGCGAGATTGTCCCTGCCTTGATGCTGCAAGACTGAAACAACCAGCGCTCCTTTTCCAACCTGTGTCTCGAATACAAGTGTTCCCCGTGTCATTTTGCGGCAGTTGACTACCTCGATGATATTGTGGATATTGTCGTTAAATTTAGAGACGTCAAGCATCTTGCGTTGAGTCATGCTCATAAACTGCAGATCGATTACATCATCACACGGAAAGTTTCCCATGGCCGGATGTTGAGGCATGATAGCCACTGTCTCACGCCAAAAGTAGAGGTCTACCCTTGGCCATTTCCCGTCTGCCGCAAGGTAAACCACCCGTCCACCACTTTTCATAAAAGAGAGGACATCGCTGGTAAGTCGATCTGTAACAAGGACTTTAATTTTGTATAATTTTGTCAAGTCATCAACTTTGACTCCCCATCCAAGATCCGCGAAGTTCTTGGAATAAATGGCAACCTCTTTTGTGTATCTTCTCTCTTTTTCTGTAGGGAAAATCCAAAGCAACCACTCGTTTTCGGTTACTGATCCACCTTTATCTTTCAGTGCCACGCCTAGTCGTAATGTGACAGGCTCACGTACATCTTGAGCTAAAAGCGGGATCGTGACAAGAACTTTGGTCTCGCCTTTGCTGACGTTAATGCCTTCAGAACTCATCAATTTAGGTGTCAAGTCAATCTTGGCAAATGCCTGTTTGTAACGATCAAGTGGTTTCATATTCCACTGCAGGACACCTTCAGTTATGTCTCTCTTGCCATAGTGGGATAAGATTAGCTGCACCTGAAATTTCTCCCCTTCTTTGAAAACAAACTGATCTCCAGGCGTAGAGAGTAAGAGAACAGAATCCCCATTGAATTGCACCCATTCTTCTGACTTCCATTTTAGTTCACCCGAGTCAGTGTACATACCCGGGGTTGTCGGTTTGATGTCGCGGATTGATGTAATGACATACCCGCCGGTCTCTGGCGCTCTACGAAACGTCTCTATCTGAAATTTTCGCGTTAAAAGAGAATGGGCATATGAATGGGGTATCAACGCTTTCCATGTCTCTTCACCGCGTTCTGCAGTAATCTGTGTCCTTAATTTTTTCTGTGCGTTGTAACAATAAGGCAGCCACCAGTGTTTATCTTTGCCTGCCTTTTTCTCCAACCATTCCAGACTGCGAAAGGTATCGGTGTCGATGCACTCACCTAATACGAATGGACTGGCTTTGTGCTTTTTTAAAAATTCTCTCCACTTACCTAGATGGGTTAGGAGCTGGTCGTTGTCGCGATAAAAGTGACAGTCAAAGAAATCAGCCTGATCACCATGGTCATATAGCCCCCAAAAGCTGTTGTCCTCTATAACAGCGCCCGGCACAAGTTGCTTTCCAAGGTCATAGAGCTCCTTCAAAACAGAATTGTCAACATCTTGATTTTCACATGTGATATCTCTAAGTACTATGCATGTCCTATTTCTGTCTTGAAGGTAATACTCTGTATACTCATCTATTAATGCCTTGCGGTTCTTCTGCCTCATAGGTTTCAACCATACCGGATATTCCTGCCACACTAGCATGCCCATCTCATCGGCGATTTCGTAAAATCTTTCGGGGAAGAAGAACATACAGATCTTGATGAGATTGTATCCAAGCGATTTCATGTCGCGAATCTCGTTACGAATGGTATTTTCATCAGGTATGGGCGCGAGGAGCTCCGGGTAGTAACCCCAGTGAAGTACACCCCTTATGTAGATAGGTCGGCCATTGAGATAGAAATAACGTTCCCTTGGCTCGAATGAGCGTATCCCTACTCTATGAACTTGCATATCTAGGATATTGCCTTTGGGATCGTGGAGTGCCAGCGTAACTGAGTAAAGATGAGGATTATCCACGTCCCAGACTCTCACTTCAGGGAGTGCAATCTCTATATCGGCTTTGATATTTCCCTTGATGCTAATCTGCTTCTTACTGGACGCCAATATCTTTCCCTCTTTCCAGTTTGAAACAGATGCAGCCAGCTCCAAATCTTTTGGTGCATCTCCATCGGCAAAGATCTCTGTCTTTATTCCTATCTTCTTTTCATTAGGTTTTGTTCGGATCAAAGGTGTACTACCTAGAAAACACCTGTTGGTCCATAAATAAGTACATCTTGCCAGATACCTCCAAAGTGGAGACTGATCTGGGGGATGAACCCATGTGTGGGGTGATCAATTTTCTCATCGACCCGTACAACGAGCAGATGCTCTTCGGTTTGTTTCAAATCTGTAATGTCGAGTCGAAAAGATGTCCACCCACCGATGTGTGATCCTACTTCCTTGCCATCAATCCAGACCTTCGCCTCTGCCGCTACCGCCTTGAACTCAAGCCATACCCTTGATCCTGCCCAATCATTCGGTACCTTGAGTTTTCTTCGATACCATCCGATGCCGTCGAATTTCTCGCCTGCTGTATGCTCCCAAGCACCGGGTACCTGAATAGCCTTCCACTTGTCACCTGCATTTGGCATGAACCATTTCCGGTTGATCCCTTCATCTGAATCATCTATCTTGAACTCCCATGACCCGTTCAGTGAGATTACCTGTCTTGGTTGCCTTGACTTTGCCAACTCTAACTGGGCACAGGTTATTATTATGACACAAGATAAGAGTAATCTGGCTGTTTTCTTCGAAATTACTGACATTTCACAAGTAATACTAAAAAGGGAGGAAAAGTCAAGATGTGCACAGGTTGCATAACAAATTCAGCTAGCGACAATCTAAGAAAG
>SBBU01000065.1 GCA_005239585.1 Planctomycetaceae bacterium | reverse complement strand
CTTCGGATGTAGCCTTCCGGCCTCTCGAGCTTCACAGCAAATCTGCCTGAAATAGTGATCACACGGGCCAGCCGGTTTGAAAGATTTGAACCTTGTTTCAGTTGAACCTTGACCATATCAAAAACTGTCGGCTGCAGACCCAGACAGCATATGTCAAATGGATTTTTAGAAAGAGTGAATTGGTCAACCTGCTCCTCTGCACCTCTAGCTAATAAAAAACCTGTTATGGAGACCCATCTCCCTTCGTACGACTTGACTATCTCCGGGATCTCTATCGTTTTACTCTGGTTCGAATTTGCCTTCTTGGTCTGCTCAAGGACAGCAAAAACTAGTTTTGTTGCCCCAGATGGGTCTGGTGCATAGGACGCAACCTTTGATGGCGTGGCAACATCTCCCTCGACAGCCTCCTCTATGTTGAACATGCCTACAGTCTTTTTATGCTCCAGGCGAAATAAGCCAGTAACAGTTATGAATCTTCCGCTGCGAATATCGCTCGGTTGGGTACCCTGCTTGAATCTGATCTGCACACAATTGAAACGACCGGGTGGAACGCTTGAGGCTATTCGAGGATCATAAGGAGCTTTGATAATCAGCACTTCATCCCCTTCTTCGCCAGACCTCAGATAAACGTATCCGCTCATTGTAACATAGGCCCCCACAACAGATCGCAAATTTTCCTGCATCTCCTTAAAATGATCTTCTACAAGGTAAGGGCGAAACTTTTCCAGAAAAGAAAAATCGATTCTCCTGGTCTCCGTCGAGTCCTGACAAAGACACATCAAGATTAAATGAATCATGTTATGCTACTGGTCTAATGTGGGTTGCAACGTCTGTTCTGTAAGCATTGACTGCAGGTATCACAGCAGAAACTAAACCAAGTACTAGAGCTCCAGCTATTAGTAGTACATCATCCATCCCGGGAAGTCCAGCAAAAATTACCAGTCCTGTCGCATCTCTAAGCGCTGATTGTAATACGACAAGACCTACATGGCTCAATGTAACACCAACTACCGCACCAATTAAGCATATAATAGCAGATTCAAGCAGGATCATCTGGAATATCGTACCAGCAGGCGCTCCCATTGCCCGAATAATAGCAATCTCCCTCCTTCGCTCAGACATGGAATTATATAGTGAGACGAATATTGAGACACCTGCGGCAAGAAGCACAAGATAAGAGACTGCCATAATAAGACCTTGGACATTTCCAAAGAGACTTTGGAGATCACGTATACCTGTCGACGGCATCACAGCTTGTGCCTTGACATCATCATTGATTTCCTTGCTAAAGCTAAGATCGGTCTCGTATTTTAAACGAACAAGAATGGCCGAGAGATTACGCTGCATGCTGGAAGCAGTAGGATCACGGTGAAGTTCCCACACACTTTTTAAATCGCAAAAGATAGCACGATCATGTGGAGTTCCAGTAGGCTCTAATACTCCAACCACTCGAAAGTTATGCTCATGTGTTTGACCACTTGATTCAATGCCATGGGTTGCGGGGAAATAGTTATCAACCTTCATCCCTGTTCTACGGGCTACTTCTGCACCTATGACTGCCTCGTACATAAGATCAAAAGGCCTGCCGCTACTAAAGCGGAATGTCTCACCTTTTCTATGCTCGAACTTGGTCAGGAAATCCTGATTCGTCCCTATCAGTCTGAAACCCTTGACGCTATCGCCCATCGCCATAGGAATAGCCAGCTCAACTCGGCGTGTATCGTCACAAAGCCTGTCGTAAAATTCATAAGGTATATTTCCAAGCGGTTTATCAAGGTGAAAAACTGCATTCAAAACAAGTTGTAGAGAGCTGCCCTTTGGCCCTACGACAAGATCAAATCTGCCTGCAACACCTCTTGAAAACGACTGGTCTACCTGATCGCGGACAGTAAAGATAGAACTTATAAGCCCGACTCCTATCGTGACCAAAAATGATGTCAAGATTGTGGCCAATAGTCGCTGCTTCATGTTGTACCAAGCCATTTTTAATGTGTTCATCCAGCAAACTCCCTGATGTCGACTACAGTCTTGAACTGATTTAGAACCAATTGGTCATGAGCGACGACAATCAATGTATGATTTCCCTCCCGGCATGTCTCCTGAAGCAAATGGATGACATTTTCCGCGTTTACTGCGTCGAGTTGTGCAGCAGGCTCATCCGCAAGGATCAGCGGCGGGTTATTCACAAGTGCACGGGCAATAGCAACCCTTTGCTGCTGACCCACTGAAAGCTCGCCCGGTTTTCGATGTTTGTAATCGGCTAATCCAACTCGTGATAGTAAATCATTGGCACGTTCCTCGTGGTCCTTGCGAGGTAGATCACCAAACATTAGCGCTACCAGCAGATTATCAAGTACAGAAAATCCCTGTAATAGATTAAAAGTCTGGAATACAATTCCAATCTTGCCTCCTCTATATACATCACGCGCTCGCCCTGATAATTTAGTAATATCAAGACCGTCAACAAGTATGCTACCCTGATCACAATTTAGGATCCCAGAGATAAGGTTTAGGAATGTTGTCTTGCCAGCACCGCTTGGACCTGCTACAGCCAGCTGATCTCCCCTCCTGACCTCAAAGTTTTTTATTGAAAGAATTGGGACGTTGCCAAAGCTTTTACGTACATTTTGCAAGGACAGGACCGCACCGTTTTTGTCCCCCATTGCCTACCTTTTATACGATTGTTCAAGCATCACATTAGCACCAATCAGAAAAACCGTCAATCAGCAATCATAATTCCCTGATTATCTGTACCTTATACTCTGCCATTTTAGCCGTGTCAATGGAATAAAAATCAATCCTAAAAGTCCTATTGTTATAGATGAGAGTTTTAACTTTTAATGGAGGTGTTCTATGAGACCTAAAAAAGGCATAAAAGTAGGCCTGCTAATCGCTATAGCTCTATTTACATCACTAGCAACAATTCAACAAGTGCCCAATCAAGTATCCAATAAAAAGGCTGAAAAAGTTCTAGTTTCTGGTGCCATGACTGCAGTTGAATACCCATTCAAGAAAGACGGAAAAGTAATAACTGCGTATGGTAAAAGCATCATTGAAGCCCCAATCAAGAAGCTGATTACTATCAATTCACTTTTATCCGATCTAGACAAAATCGACAAGACTTTTCAGGAGAAGAGTGGAACAGTTGTAGCCACGGCCAAGAAAGAAATTGAAGCACCGATAAAAAAAACAATTGCCAACAATTCACCCTCTGGTAATGGTAACAAGAGCTACACCAAGGCGCTAAAAGAGATCAAATGGGAACGTGATTTCGAAAAGGCGACTGCAAAGGCAAAAAAAGAGGGCAAAATGGTCATGTTGTTTCATCTGCTAGGCGACCTAGATGAAGAGTTTTGTTGAACAAATGCCCGCATAGCGAGAGCAGTACTGTTCTCGAACGACAAGATAATAAAGCTTATCAATGAGAATTTCGTTCCAGTGTGGGAAAGCCTGAGAAAGGTCCCAAAGGTCACAATCGATTTCGGTGACGGCAAACCAGTAACACGAACTGCCAATGGAGATATCGCCACATACTTTTGTACGCCGGACGGCCATGTGATATCTGTGCTGCCCGGCATAAACACCCCAGAAACATTTATGGAAGATGCCATGGCTGCAAAAATATTGTTCGACAGGTCATACGGTTCTAACTCGTATCTTGAGCGAATTGTCAAAGAACACTATGAATGGCTACTAGAAGGAAAGCAGGCAGTTGAACATCTAAAAAGAATAGTTAGCCTTGAATTGACGAAAAGCAAGAAATGGATTGAAACACCAATCAAGGAGGCTGTGAAGAAATTATTCGAAGACCTCAAGTCATCAACAATAACAAGTAAAGAAACATTGGAAGAAAAACTAATAAAGGAAGATACTGAATTGAACAAAACAGTGAAAAAGCCAAAGATCTATTCGATGCTTCTTAAAAAACTTTTACCAAAGCCTAAAGACATTTACAAAGAAATCTACAAAGAGGCGCTCAAATGCGACTTGGATGATCCTTACCTTGGGTTGATACCTTCCACCTTTAAATTTGGCGGAATCAACTAGATATTGAATTGCTTGCTACCCTGACTTGTCGTCAGGGTAGCAATATTTAAAAGATCGACTCTATAACTGAGCAGCTAGAACAATCCATATAATTGCATTCGAAAAATGGCCGAACCAGCAGATCATACATTCGCGCTTATTTGCGATTAAGCTACTTGCAAGCCATATGCTCATTACCAATGCCGCACAAGCCCCCAATAGCAAGAACCAAATCGGCCAACTAGAAGAAAATCCAATTATGAGCAGTGCATAAAACAGAATACCAAGAAATGAATTGGGAACGCCCAAAATGGCTGCGTTCCTGCTCCGAAAAAGCACCTGGCATCCGCCTGCCTCTAGCTTGCAGATATTAGGTCCTGTAAGAAAACTGGGCAGGGTATAATATCTTCCGTACAGAGCTGCTGTTGAAGAGAGTATTCCCCCTAAAATGCCAATCCACAATAATATGATCAACATTACAAGATTACCTGTATCTCTTTACAACGGCTACAGCCGTCTGGACATGACTCAATTTCGGTTCAACTATTTTCACTTGTCAAACGGGAGGGATTTATCCGCGAATTTCCCATGGAAAGTAATTACCGCGAAGTATATCCATGCCTCGAGCCTTGCCAAAGACTTCCTTGTAAACATAGGCCTTTCTGATAGGGTCAAATTCTCCCAATTTAAAGACTCGATCTTCAAATGAAACTGATTTTACCTCTACCACCTGAACAGTAACCTCTGGAGTAAGCGCTACAGGTTTCTCTGCTTCTACTGCAACAAGTTTTTGTTCTTCTTCCTGTTCCTGCTCTTCCTGAGGTGGTTCTTCAACTAAAACCACCTGTGGTTCTTCCTGTCTGTACCTCCTCTTCAATTCCTCTAGATAGCGCTTGTATTCTTCTCCCTCTGAGGACTCTTGTTTAGGTTCTGTGGTCTCTGTAGTTGTCTCTTTACGCTCCTTGATGACCTTTTTACGAACTAACGCATTATAGATCTCCCCGCCAATCATGATCACTATGAAGAGAAGTGCGATTATTTCATTCATTATTTCTTATCCTCTTGATGACCATGAGTACTCTTGGGATCAGCTATTGAGCGGCGCATATCGGTATCAGCTTGAATATTCCTCAAAAGGAAATAATCGGCCACACCGAATTTACCTTCTCTTATAGCAGAGGCCATGGCTAGTGGTATCTCAGCCTCTGATAGCGTAACCTTGGCCCTGTTCTCCTGATCAAGGGCTTTCATTTCCTGCTCTTTTGCCACAGCGAGCGCCCTCCTCTTCTCTGCCTCCGCCCGGAACATGCGCATGTTGGCTTCTGCCTGATCTGCCTGGAGTCTCGCGCCTACGTTTTCACCGACATCAACGTCTGCGATATCAATAGAAACGATTTCAAATGCAGTCTGCGCATCCAGACCTTTTGCCAGCACCTGTTTCGAAATCACATCCGGATTTGCTAGAACGGCCTTGTAGCTCTCAGCAGAACCAATGCTTGAAACAATGCCCTCACCAACTCGTGCTATAACTGTTTCCTCTGTGGCGCCGCCGATAAGACGCGCCAAGTTCATTCTGACAGTCACTCGGGCCTTGACCTTGAGCTGAATTCCATCCATAGCAACGGCATCAAGTGTGTCACGGCCCTTTTTGGGATCAGGACAATCAATCACTTTTGGTGTTACGCTTGTTTTAACAGCATCTAGCACATCTCTTCCAGCAAGATTAATGGCGGTTGCCTGCTGAAATGTGAGGCCCAATCCTGCCTTATTGGATGCAATTAAAGATCTTGTCACACCAACAACATCGCCTCTTGCAAGATATAATGCCTCAAGATCATCCGTCCTCATAGGAACGCCAGCTTTGACTGCCATGATTCTTGCATCAACGATAATGCTTGGTTTGACTTTTCGCAGCGCCATTCCGACAAGTGCAAATGGCCCTACAGGCGCACCTGACAATGTTGACTGGATCCACAGCCCACCAAATTTGAAAAGTATGAAGACTAGTACTATGACAAACAGACCAGCAACAATGACTCCACCTATCATCAAGATCTGGCCTATTTCAGGATTACTGCTACTAGGTTTACTTTGTACCGAAAGTGCCAAATTTAACATCTTTCCCTCCTTAACTAGTTTCTAATCAGCTTTTCTAACAAATATGTTTGATCCTTCAACCTTTACTATCACTACGCTGGCCCCCTTGGTTATAAACTCACTAAAGCTGGTCGCAGAGAGTTTTTTGCCATCAACAAGTACTGTACCATACGGTTTTAGGTCATTAATAACCTCAGCAGTTTTACCAACTAGAGAGAGATCCTGCAAGCCTCCAGCCTTGTTGTTGAATGCGGTCTTTAACTGCATCCTTCGCAGTCCCCATATGATAACTACTGGAACAAATACAACTGCAATCATGGTCTCACAAACTGCTATCATCGGGTTTTCAGTGAATGCAAGATAAATTGCAAGAATTAGAGAAGCTACACCGCCTATTCCCATTACAAAGCCCGGAAGAATAGTTTCAGCTACAACGAGTACAATTCCAACGAGATAGAGAAATATGCTTAATAGAAGCATTAGGCCTTTTTAACAATGATCCTATTCCCCTCTACTGCCTTTACAATTATCCGCTCACCCTTGTCTATAAATTCCCCTTCAGTAACAGCATCATAGACTTGTTTATCTACCTCAATATTTCCCGCAGGACGTAGCATTGAAAGGGCCACTCCCTCCTTTGATACAATATCTGGTGGGAATTGATGATTTGTTGCAGGACTGCCTGCCAGTTCTCCCTGAAGAACCATCCTATTCAAAACAGGAACACCCGGCATTATTTTAATGATGATGATAAAAAGGAATGTGGATACGAGAAATGGGACAAGGACACGTAACGTAGAGGCAAGGAAAGTGTCTACCTGAATTGGACTCCTGACGTCTGGGATTGCAAATCCCTGAATTGACATGATAAATCCAACCAACACAAGCCCCAGACCTACCGTGAGGAAAATCATAGTGCCGGGCAGTACAAAAAATTCAAATGCAACCAAGACAAGACCACAAATTATCATGATAATTTGTGGAACTTGGGCAAGACCTGCAAGATGATGCCCAAAAAGTACCAAACCAAGACAAACAACAGCAATCACAGTAGGATATCCGATTCCCGGTGAGCGAAATTCCATGTATATTGCAAGAAAGCCAATCAACAGCAAAATTGAGGTAACAACCGGAGATGTAACGTAACGCACAAGATCTTCGCTCCACGTGTATGACTCCTCTACTTCAACTGGATCAACAACAGAGTAATGTTTATAGAGATCACTTCTATTTTTAACTATAGTGGCCAAGCCATATTCAGCTGCCTTCTTTGCATCGAGTGAAAGTGGAGTTCCTTTAGTAGTTACGAGGCTTTCCTTTATGTTTTTATGTTTCTGTCGTAACTCCTCTATCTCATCCCTTGTAAGAAATCGCATCTTCTCCTCTCCTTCTACAGTAACCTTGAAAACTTCATAATCAGGATCAACCATAGCCACTGCCAGATTCTTTGGATAGCCATTACTTTCAGCTATGGCTCCAAACTGCACACTTAGGGCACCTATGATCTTGCGCTCTGCTGGTCTCATACCTTCCTGCGTCATATACATGGGTTGAGCAGCACCTATTACCGAGACTTGTTCCATGAATATTCTCTGACACGACATCGCAATCAGAGAGCCTGCAGACCACGCAGTACTTGCTGTATACTCATCCTTTCCCCTGCTGGACGTTATAAAAGCGCATGTTTTAATGTCGTGCCTCAGATCCAGAATCATTTGGCTCATTGCTTCCATTGATCCCACATCGCCGCCGGGCGTGCTGATCTCAAAAACAACAAGAGTAGGTTTATCCTTCTTTATTTTGTCAATAACTCGACGCAGAAATGCACGGTTGCTGGGGTCAATAGCGCCGTAAATCGGGACAATATAGACCTTTTCCGGCGTAGAACTATTCACAGCCATCAAGCCTATCAATGAGAGTAGAATCAATTTCATGTTGGGCTATTTTACAACTGTGATAGTGAAAATGAAAGCCCCTAGAGGATAATTTTAGTGGACATTCACGATCGCAGCTATTTAGGCTGCTTCATCTTGATAATATGCAACGTAATTTCCAGCTTCAAAGTATTAGCTACTGCGTTATCTGGATCGATCTTGAGGGCCTTATTTAACCAATGCATGGCCTTCAAGTAATCTGCCTCCTGCGCATAAAAACGCCCAAGCGTATAGTAGACTCTCATAAGCCAGCTATCTATCATGGGTATGAGAACCTGAAGTTCCTTTTGGGTATTCTGTTCCTTTCCAAACTTGGCAAGGAGTTCGGCACTCTTTTTTGCCTCTAACAACTTGGTTTCCGCCTGATTCCACTTGGAAGCTGCAAGCCCAGATTTTACTAAATCAGTTTCATAGTCCAGTCCTTGATTCCATATCTCTCTTGCGTCCAGAATAGCCTTTTGTATATCCTTAACTAATTTGCCCTCCTTCTCTTTTTCAAGTTGTATCTTCATGCGTTCCATTTCCTCGCGTTTTTTCTCTTCATCCTCCATGATCTTTCTGATCTTTTCAGCAAGTTCACTATCATGCTTCTTTGCCAGGTCAGAATATGGTGTTTCAGAATAGTTTAACATCAGGTCTTTAAGTATCGCAGCAGCCTCTTTGTACTTCTCAGGTTTATCCTCGTCAATTATCTTCTTGGCGCGTTCGTACTTGTTCCTAGCATCCTCTGTAATTGTGTCTTTAATCGCCTTTTCTACCTGAGCTTTCATTGATTTATCCTTCTCCAGCCCACGTTCATATTCTTCAATTGCCAGTCTGTAAAGTCCGTTCTTGCGGCAATGATCTGCTAATTTTATATGATCCACCGCCTTGTTCCCCTTGAATACATACTTT
>SBBU01000077.1 GCA_005239585.1 Planctomycetaceae bacterium | reverse complement strand
TCTTTCCAAGACATCACCTTTCCACTTGCTCATAGATCAGCTCCTAAAAACATTCGTGATTATAATAATCTTTACCAGCGACGATTCAAGCGTGGTTTACCAAGTTCAAAAGTTCCCACGGATCGAAAAATAATGGAAAAAGTTTTACAAAAGTTGGACACACTCTAGGAATTGCGATAAAATCAAAAATTGCGAGGAAAGTTCATGTTGTTGAGAGAGGGAGGTGATAAATCCAAAGCGCTATAAATGCATACATTTAAGGCTATAGAAGGCCTTTAACAAGCTCTTGGGGAGGGGAGCAAGAGCCGGTACCCAGGGCCTTTTATAATATAAAGAAATGCAAGTATGATGGTATGTCTAAAATTCGGAACGGTAACAAATTCATTTTACCTCACACGTTATCATCTACAAGGCTCATCGTGGGAACTTTTGGCCACAGGCGACCCAATAGATGCGTAGAGGAGAAACCTCTTAAAAAACAAATGTGATTTTATAAAGAACTGATGGACGAAAAACGAAAATACTTGACAGGCGCAGCCTGTTCATAGAGGCGGGGTAAATACTATTTTGCGGCTGGAAAAGGGCTCAAGACTGTTGAAAATTTACGACTGCTTACTATAATGTTTGTTCCGTGAAAGTTTTACTCGTAGAAGATGTGGAAGGTCTGGGGAATATGGGGGATGTAGTGCAGGTCAAGCTGGGCTATGGACGCAACTTTCTGTTACCAAAGAGGCTGGCTGTTCTCCCCTCAGATGGAGCAATCAAGGAGTTTCAGGTCAGACAGAAGAAACTGGCAAAGATTCATACAAAGCTATTGAAAGATGCCTCGCAAATAAAGGTAGAGATAGAGAAGATCCCGTTTGTAACGATTGAGCATCGTGCAAATCCTGAAGGAATTCTGTATGGATCTGTTACTCCATCAATGATTGCCGAAGCGCTCCTCGATAATGGGGTAAAAGTTGAGCCAAAGTGGATTGTTGTCAAAGAGCACATAAAGCAGACAGGTGATTATACTGTTGATGTAAATTGTTATAAGGATGTCTCGACAACCCTTAAGGTTAAAGTTATCCCAACACAGGAAGTTAAACCGGAGGAAGTGGAGGCTCAGGGAGAGGCATCACCAACCCCAGAACAAACAGGTTAATAATCTATCAAGATTTTGGAAGGGGGCTCTATGCCTACTGAAGGTTTCAGGACTGAACCTATCGTTTCTATTCCACTCTACAACGAGGAGGCCGAGATGTCTGTTCTCGGTGCCTTGCTGATAGATAAGGATGTGATAGGAGAGGTGCTAAACATTGTCATTGAGGATGACTTTTACAGGGAACCAAACAGGCTGATATTCAGGTGCATCAAGGATCTCTACATGCGCGGCCAGCCGGTTGATGTCGTAACAGTTACAGCACAGCTTGAAAGGCTTGGAGTGCTCGATCAAGTTGGGGACAGAGAGTATATTGCTTCAATTCTGGAGCTTTTACCTTCCACTTCGAGCGCAGTCTATTATTCAAAGATTGTAAAGGATAGGTCGATAAGTCGGGGTTTGGTTCGCATGTGCCAAGGCGTAATTGAGGATATCCAAGGCTCTGGGAAATCAGTGGCCCAGTTGCTTGAAGATGCACAGGCAAAAATTTATAGGCTTGCAGAGAGCAGGGTTGCAAAGGATGTTGTTAAAATAGGTGATGTCATAAATGAGGTATGGGCCCATATAAGCGAGAATAGAGACCGTTCGGCTGGAATAATAGGAGTCCCAACAGGTTTTTTCAGACTGGATGAGTTTTTGGCTGGCCTTCAGCGTGGTAATCTGTACATAGTAGCTGCTAGGCCGGGTATGGGCAAGTCAAGTCTTGCAATGCGCATAGCTGAAAATGTGAGTCTTATAGAGCGCATTCCCGTCCTTTTCTTCACGCTTGAGATGCCTGCAGAGACTCTGGTTCAGCAAATGCTTTGCTCGCACTGCAGGGTAGATTCTCACAGGTTAAGGTCAGGAATTTTATCTGATGATGATATAATGAAACTCGGTGTTGGCGCGAATAAACTGAGACAGGATGCTCAGATTTTTCTTGACGACAGCTCTGATCTTTCCGTATTTGAACTGAGGGCTCGTGCTCGTAGATTCAAACATGAGCACAATATAGGACTGGTTATTGTGGATTATCTCCAGAAGCTGAGCGCCAAGCCTGCCGATTCCAGACAATCAGAGATAACTGTTATCTCGAGCCAGCTTAAAGCACTTTCAAAAGAGCTGAGTCTCCCGGTTATTGCTATTGCCCAGCTTAACAGGGCTCCTGACGCAAGAGAGGATAAAAAGCCGTTCCTCTCAGATCTTAGAGAATCTGGTTCTATAGAACTCGACGCAGATGTCGTCCTTATGCTCTACAGGGAGGAATACTATAACCCAAATACAGAGAACAAGAACATATGTGAAGTAACTGTAGCCAAGAATAGGACAGGTCCAACAGGGCAGTTTAATCTGGTCTTCCTCAAAGAGTTCACACGCTTTGAGAATCCGGCATTCACATAATGAAGATGCAAACGAATGAAAACGTCTGCCTGCAGCAGACTGGGATTCAAACGGGAGGACTTGAGCCGTTCTGTGCGACTGAAAGTATCTGCCTGAATCCGACAAAATTCGTTTGAATCAAATCACTTTTTCAGATTTGAGAAATATTAATTGAAATGATTGATCTATATAAACACTCGGTTCTGGACCTGCTTTATTTGATGAATCGCAAGGATCTCAAGGTTGTTGCAGGTGTAAAAAGAGTCCTGCCACAAGTGAAAAAGGTTGTTGAACTGGCTATCTCTGCCATTGAAAAGGGTGGACAGGTCTTTTTGGTTGGAGCGGGGACGAGCGGCCGGCTTGCGATAATAGAGGCATCAGAGATCAGACCCACATTCGGCGCGAGTTATTTCAAGGCGATTATAGCAGGCGGTAATAAAGCTGTGACGAATGCAGTTGAAGGAGCTGAGGATAACAATAGGGCGGTAGTTGAAATTATGAGGAAGAGCCGAGTTTCGAGTAGAGATCTTGTGATAGGGATAACTGCAAGTGGTACGACCCCGTTTACTAGAGCAGCATTAAACTTGGCGCGTTCTTTAGGTTCAAAAACTGCCCTAATTACAAATAAACCAAGACGTTATAAATGCGATGTCCTAATCGTTGCTGAGACAGGAAAAGAAGTAATCGACGGCTCAACACGACTCAAGGCAGGAACCGCAACAAAAATGATCCTTAACATGATAACCACATGTACTATGATAAAGTTAGGCTACACATATAAAGATTTCATGATCGGAGTCAGTAACTCTTCTGACAAATTGAAGAAGAGACAAGTTGCAATCTTGCAAAAGCTAACAGGTTGTTCTGGGACAAGGGCTAGAAATTATCTCGCTAAATCACGCAATGACGTAAAGTTAGCATTGATCATGATGGTCAAAAAAATGACTGGTGAAGAGGCGAAAGCCGTATTAAAACAAAACAAAAACAACATCAATAAAGCCATGTTAATGTGATTGCGTTAGGTATTAATACTGGGACATCCATGGATGGCATATCGCTAGCCATGGTTGATGTTTCTAAAAGGCCGAGGCTTTTATCATACAAGACATACAAATTTCCAACCAAGTTCTCGATGGAACTTGGCTCAGCAAGAGGTGTTGCGGAATCAAACTATAGACTGGGGCAGATATTTGCTGGCTGTGCGTCAAGATTTATCAAGGAAACAGGGATAAAACCTGCGGTGATTGGATCGCATGGCCAGACAGTCTTTCACGATCCTCCATGCACGATGCAATTGGGTGAAGGGGCGGTAATAGCATCCAAGACAGGCATAACAACAGTATGTGATTTCAGATGGCAGGACTTGTCAGTTGGAGGCCAAGGGGCCCCTCTTATTGCATATCTGGATTACGTATTATTTGGTGGCCGAGGGCCAGTTGCTACATTGAATCTGGGGGGAATTGCAAATGTAACACTTGTATCAAAGAGTTTTAATAACACTATTGCATTTGATACAGGTCCCGGTAACTGTGTGATTGACTCGCTGACGAAGGTCTATACAAAAGGAAAACTTGCGTATGATATTGACGGAAATTTTGCTTCACGTGGAAAAATCGATTCCCGATTCCTTGAGGATATCCTCAGGCATCCATTTCTTCAGAAAAAACCGCCCAAGTCAGCGGATAGTGCAATGTTTCGTCTCTCAATAGGCCAAGTATTGCTGAATCATATAACTACAGCCACATTTGCCACAGCCGTTACTGTGGCAGAAGCTTTGCATAAAGTTAATTGCAGAGTGAGAGAGTTGATTGTTTCTGGTGGAGGTGTTTTTAACGAGACATTGATGCTTTATCTTAGATCGTTGGTTTTTCCCGTTGAGGTGGTTTCGATTGATAGGTATGGAATTCACCCACAGGCAAAAGAGCCTGTGCTCTTTGCGCTCCTTGCGGCAAAAACTCTTTTAGGCAAACCCGGCAATGTCCCATCAGCTACTGGGGCTGCCAAGTTGGTCATACTAGGTAAAATCGCAAGATGCTAAGAGATTAGGTTTTATTTCTTTGACTGGACATCTAGGAGCTGTTTCATAAAAACTGTACGTGAGCAATCGTGAGTACTTGACAATGCAGTCAAGGCAAATCCAAGCACACTCATTGTTGAATATTACTGTTTAGAATCTTCTTTGATTTAATAGATCTCTTTGGTAAGCTTTGCACTGTTTACAGTGTCCGAAAGACTGGGCCTTTTTAGATGACAGAAAATATTTTAAAAAAGATGTCTTTGCAGGCCAAGTGTGCGCAAATGGTCTTTCCGGCATTTAGTTTTGACGCGCCTGATTATAATGAGACAAGAAAGCTGGCAAGGCTGGGTGTGGGCGGATTTTGCACTTATATGGGGGGCATCAAGCCTTATGTGGAATTTATAACTGCGCTGCAAAAGGATGCAAAGATCCCCTTTTTAATAAGCTGCGATTTCGAAGATGGATCTGGTCAACAAGTAAAGGGGGCTAATCTATTTCCCACGAATATGGCAGTTGCAGCCACGGGTGATCCTAAACTTGCGTTTCTCAAGGGGAAGATCACATCACTTGATGCAGCAGCAGTGGGTGTGAATTGGGTCTATGGGCCCGTTGCTGACTGCAATACAAATCCTCTAAATCCTGTTATAAACACACGTGCCTTTTCAGATGATCCAAGGACAGTTATCAGGTTTGCGCGAGAGTTTATGAGAGGTCTTGCGACCTATCGGACTCTCAACTCTATAAAACACTTTCCGGGTCATGGTGATCCTTCGATTGACTCTCATCTCGGGCTTCCTAGGCTTAATTTCTCTCGATCCAGAATCGAGAGGGTGGAGCTTGCCCCTTTCAAGGCACTTTTACCGGTGGCAGATTCAGTCATGATAGGGCATATGATAGTAAAGTGTTTTGACTCGAAGCGAGTTGCGTCGCTCTCTTACAAAATTATCACAGAGTTATTGCGCAAGAAGCTGAAATATAATGGGGTTATCACAACAGATGCGTTGATGATGGGGGCAGTTACAAGCAGTCTAACCGATGCCAAGGCTGTTGAATATGCGGTTGAAGCAGGTGCGGATATTCTTCTCTTCCCGCGGGAGCCTGCAGCAGCCGTAGTAAAGGTTCAGAAAATGGTCGAGTCGGGAAAGTTCAGTGAAGACGATCTTGACAGCAGGGTATTGAGGATACTCAAGATAAAGGCACGCGCAGGATTGTTTCGTCCGCTTGAGATTAGTTATGCCAAGGCAGTTGAGACAATTGAACAGAAATCATCAAAGGAAGCTATGAGGAGAATAGCAGAGATGTCTGTAACACTTGTCAGGAACAAGGGTAATATTGTCCCGCTCAAGACCAATAGCGTACATTACGTTAGGATACATGACGAGTCGGCGGTAGACGCGCAGGATGTATTCGAGTCACACTTGAAAAAATATGCCGATATTAGAGAGAATTCAGATATCTGTATAGCAACAGTCTTTTTTAAACCAAGGCCATTTATAGGAAAAACAGGTCTGGAAAAAGAAAGGATTATCGATATCATGAGGCAAATTAGCAGGCGCAAGGTTGTACTAATTTCTTTTGGAAGTCCATATGTAATTCGGCAATTCAAAGATGTTGATGTTTATGTGTGCGCCTATTCAGATACTGTCGAGTCACAGAATGCTGTAGCGAGGGCAATCTTTGGGAAAATTCCATTCAAGGGGCGTCTTCCCGTTCGGCTTTAGAGCTGCTTCTTTGTAAATAGTTTGCTTGCTTTTTTAAGTAGTTTGACTTCGTATTTAGTAAGGCTTCCCATCCCATCTTTCGAGATCTTTTCGAGTATCCTATCTACCTCTCGTTTTGTGCGATCATCTTTTTGCGATCGTTTTTTTATGGATGCGCTTTCAAGATTTAAGAGCAGATTCTCAAGTCTCGGGCCTGTCTTGAACCATATAAAACTTGCAGCAACTGCTCCTAATGACGCTACTAGAGCAGTCCCCGTGTTCAAATAGACTAGTGCAAGAAAAACGTTTATTGCTATCATGATTAGACAGGCGACAATCATTTTTACTGGGATCACGAAGAATAGCATTATAGGTCTGTCTGGCCACATAAAAGCAGCAGTACATATTATTGCCATAGCTCCAGCGAATTGATTTCCATATGCAGGCAAGCTGGAATTGAAGAGATATTGATAGATTATATGCGTAAAGCCACCTACAACTTGGCAGCCAAGGTAGATGGCTACTAGTTTTCCACTCCCTAGTACTGTTTCTATTTCGCGGCCAAATATATAGAACACATACATGAAAATCATGAAAAATATCAGTGTCCATGAATTTAGGCAGCAAAAAACAAACCCATATGACAGAAACTGCCATAACCATAGACTTTCAATTGCATAATCTTTGGTAAGTGCCATTATGTCTGGGTAATCTCTCATTTGAAGTGTAAAAGTCACTATTCCAGAGAGGAATAGTCCTACTATATTGAGTATTACAAGGGTTATTGTCGCCTTGGGCTTTGGCGCCCAGTATGGCCTGTCTCCGAATATATCACCATTAAACATATCTGCTATTTAAGACTACTCTCTTTCACGAGAAATTCAATAGCAAAGTTCAAATGCATACTTGAAAAGCACATACTTCAAACTATAATCTCACTTTGTGCAGCTTATAAAAATAGATGAAGCCAAGGCGGGTTGGAAGCTGGTAAGAGATGTTTTTGATACCAAAGGCAATCTTCTTTTAAAAGAGCAAACTGTCCTGACTGCAGATCTACTTGGCAAGATAAAGAGCAGGAATGTGACGCATATTATGGTGGAGACTTCTGACGGCGTCGGTTTAAGCGATGAGGAAATAAAGAAAAAAGAAGTAGATATAGATAATACAATGGATGAGATGTTTAGTGATGTACAGGATAATCCAATCATGCTCAGCCTGAAAGAGGCTGCCAAAAAGGTTCTCAAAAGAAACATCAAGTGATAGTGAGCAACCATCAATTATATGTGTTCCAGGTAAGGAGTTGAAGTGGCTGAAGGCACACTGTTAGAGCGGCAGGAAAAATTAAAGCGGGTGATGGATAAGGTTACAGGCCTTCCAACAATGCCGCAAATGTTTGATGCACTCAATAAATTATTATTGAATCCTAGAACTTCTGCAAAAGAAGTAGCGCGGGTTATAGCAAGTGATCCCCCTGTGGCTGCAAAAGTTCTCAAGGTGGTCAATTCACCTTTTTATGGCTTTCCAAACAGGATAACCACGATAACACATGCCATAGTAATTCTTGGTTTCAATACAGTGAAGAGTATTGTGTTAAGCTCCAGTATATTCGATCTCTTCAAAAAGGATTCTCCTGATGGTTTCGACCGCTTGGGTTACTGGAAGCATTCGATTGGATGCGGGGCTGCAAGTCGTGTCATAGGAAGAATAGTTGGGATCCAGCAGACAGAAGAGCTTTTTATCGCCGGTCTCTTTCATGATATGGGCAAACTAGTCCTGGAACAATACGCAAAGGATGATTTTGCAAGAATACGAGGGATTGTCGAGAGTGAAAAATGTCTTGTATACAAGGCTGAGGAGAGAGTTTTGGGTGTTACACACGCGGAGATTGGCGGATGGCTCTTTGAAAAATGGAACCTCGCTAAAGGGCTGATTGAAACTACAAAATTTCACCACAATCCTGCGCTTGCAAACGTAAATCAAAAGGGTACCGCAATCGTTCATCTTGCTGATGTGGTGATCAGAGCGCTTCGATTCGGTTCAGGCGGTGACTCGAAGATCCCTGTCATCTCCGATACTGCCTGGAAACTGTTAAATCTTAGAGAGTTAGACTTTGATCGAGTTCTGGGAGAGGTTCGTGAAGAAGTAGAAAAGGCCACTGTCTTCCTCGACTTTATGAAAAATGAGTGAGGATATTAAATATCTAAAGCAAGTTAATACAGACTTGAGGCAGTCGCTGGAAGACCTCAATTCATTAAGAGATATATCTCAAAAGATACTTACCTCTCACACTGTTGAAGATATAACAAGTACACTACGCTCTTCTGTCAAGGATATAATGAAATCTAGCAGTATTGATATTTATCTCTTCAACGATGAATTAGGCACTTTTGATGCTATAGATGGACAAAATGGTTTAGGTAGACCGGAAAATAATGTATTCGAGTGGGCGCTTGAAGAGTCCAAGATTTCGACGATTCCTCTAGAGAAGGGGCTTGTGACAGTAATCCCTTTAAAGCTCCATAATCAAAAAGTGGGAATTATATGTGCCGATAGCACAAATTCTGCAGATCTAGTGAATCAAACAATGATAGACATGCTGCACTCTGTTGCTACACAGGCCTCTGCTGCATTCCTGTCATCAAGGCTTTTAAGTAAGACAGAGGCACAAGCTTCACTCCTTAATAACATACTCGATTCAATAATTAACGGAATACTCACTATCGATCGTAACAACGTTGTTACAAGGGTCAATCGTAATGCTATGGCAATGCTGGAGATTCCGGAGGATACGATCGGTAAGGAATATCATGAAATTCTGCCTAAACAGATAACTTTGATGATGGAGGAGATCATAGAGGAAACCACCAAAACTGGTTTTGCAATGGAAAAGATGGTCAACTTTAGCATGAGTCAGGGTATCGAGATCCCCATCTCAATATCTACATCGCTCTTGAGGGATGAATTACTCTCAATCACAGGCATTGTGTTTGTATTTAGAGACATGACTGCCAGCCGAGAACTTGAACGACTACGGCAGATAGACAAGATGAAGACAGAATTCATTTCAAACGTATCTCATGAACTAAAGACGCCTCTTACCTCCATAAAGGCATACACGGAGGCACTTCAAGATATGGCGGGGGGTGACACACAAAAGGAATTTTTAAAAGTCATTCAGGAGGAATCAGACAGATTGCTTTTTTTAATCAATGACCTGTTGAATGTTGCGCGGCTCCAGTCTGGAAAGATGAAGATCAAATTTGCACTCGCAGACCCGGCATCAATAGTGAGTGAAGTGCTCAACATATCAAAGGTCCAGTCGGCTAAACATAAGATACTGGTCGAAACCGAGAAAGATCTGCCCAAGATTTATATGGATAAGGATCTTATGAAAGAGGTAATGATCAACCTGCTTAGCAATGCAATCAAGTACTCACCCAAGGGAGGCAACGTGACGGTGAGAATAAAACGATTCGAGAACAACATAAGATACGAGGTTGAGGATCAGGGGTTGGGAATCCCTGAGGAAGCGTTGAGCAAACTATTCGATGCGTTTTACAGGGTTGATTCATCTTTAACAGCCGAAATTCCCGGCACCGGTTTGGGACTCTCTATTGTTAAGGAAATCGTGGAAGCGCATACGGGAAAAGTGGATGTTAAAAGCCAAGTTGGAGTCGGCACAACGTTTCTTGTCACAATTCCAACTAGGTCACAATCTCCTGAACTGCCGCCCGAGGAAGAGACCTGGACTGAATAATCTTTTTTCGTCACTTTCTTTCGCTAGTGTACAGTTTGGAAAATAAGATTGCCTATTGTGTATCTATTTTTTTATGATGATACCATCCAGCCAGACTGCCGTACCTTTTGGCATTGCAAGTCCTGCTACTACTAGAGCGGTGCTTAGATAATCCCCGTCTGATTTTGAGTTCTCTAGATAGAAAGCCCCTGAGGCCTTTTGCTTGTCAAGGGTCTTCTTCTCGATTTTGGCGCGCCACTCTTTCCAGTCATACTTGTCTTTGTACAACATCATAAGATTCATGCCGTCGAAGATACCGGTTGAGACTATATAGTGACTTGCGGCAAGGACGCGCTGACTGAGGTCGCGCACAGTATACAAGTCGATAAAGAAGACATCAGTCAGTTCAATTATGTGTCGCACTGTTCGGTCGGCCTGATCAGAGAGACCCAGTCCGCAATAGGCGAGACCAAACGCCCCTGTCATATTTGTCGATGGCCGATCAAAGTGGTTTTTTGCTGTCTCGCTCCAAGTCTCCTTCACTTCATTTGGCTTTAGCAGCTCTTCCGATTTATCCTTGTCAAATTTTTTTGAACTGTATGGAAAGTGTCCTCGTCCGGTTCTATTCTCCTCAAACAAGGCCTGCAGGCACTTTCCGGCCTTGTCAAAACTTGACTGCGGCACATCAATGCCGATCTTTTTTGCACCCCATAACGCCCGCAATGACCATCCTGTCAGAAATGTCTTTATCACTTTTTGTTCATTAAGGTAGCTCCATCCTCCCCATTCGTTGTTATCCTGATGTTGCAAGAGTTCTTTGACTAGATCCTTTACGAATTCCTGGATTTTCTTTTGCAGTTTTTCATCTTTAGTTTGGGAGTAGGCCTGAACAAGGCACAACGCCGAAAGGGAGAGCGTGCATACTCTGAATTCTAGTTTTTTTTCTGGCACGAGTTTCTCCATGACATAATCGAGCCACTCCTTGATCTTCTTGCCGTAAGTAGGATCATCAGGCCCATATCCATTCAGCATAAATGCCACGGCAACCAAGCTGACTAGCGCCGGCCGATAGACTTCGTAGAAACCGCTTTGAGAGTCTTTTATGTGGTCAAATTTGCTCATCCATTCTAGTCCTTTTTGAATCGCTTTTTCTACGTTTTCTGAGACCTGGGCTTG
>SBBU01000309.1 GCA_005239585.1 Planctomycetaceae bacterium | reverse complement strand
TGGACCTAGATTTAATCTAGCTCAGGTTATGTAAAATGCACGTCTCTACTTTACACCCACACCCCACATCACTACCCCACACACTTTGTAACGGTAACAACCCTAATTCAAAAGCTGAAAGTACAAGCGTTAATTTCGATATGAGAAAAGTTGTGTTGGATTACTACTCTTCAGGGATAGTAATAAATATCACCTGTTCGTTGCCTGTTCCGAATATTCCATCGCCACCTGCAGTCGTAATGACATATTTATTGTTTGTAATCCTTACCGGTTTACAGGCCTTGGCCTGCCTCAGGGAAAATAGCGTGGGTTCCTTTGCAAGATATCCTTTGGCAGGATCAAAGTAATATATAGACTCATCGCCAGTCCCATCTAGTCCGTCAGGTCCCAAAGTAGAAACTGCATAAATACCATTTCGCACTATCGTTGGTATACTCATAATAGAGTTCAGGTTTGGAACAGTAAGTGTGGTAGTGGTTGACGAATTGAACTCAAAAGGGGAATTAGATTTTGGAAAGATTCTAACTACCTTGACTTGATCATCAGAGGTATTTTTCTTGTTGTCTGGACCTGCTGTACTTGTTGTAACAAGAAGGCTCTTGTCAGAAAGATCTTCAAAAACTGGCTCTGAAAGTGATTCGTTTACCAATCCACCAGCCGATATCTCTATAACCTCTGGAACTGTAGTGGCATCGTTTATCAGCTTTACCAGATAAATCTTTTCCTGTCCAGTGGCATCGAAACCCGGAGAAAGACTGGCAGGACCTCTGGAAAGAACTATTGCCCAAATGGAGTGTGCCTCGACTCTTCGTGATGCATTGTAAATCTGCGATATAACATTTGGTGCACCGCTCGATAAAACCATAAAATCAACAGCCACCCCATAGTTCACTCTGGTAATTATGTCATCTGATGTGCCTGCTACATTGTCCAACCCTTTTCTTGCCAAGACCACATGCTTATATCTCCATGATAATGGGACTGAGAATTCATTATCAAGATCGTTCATCGTGATAAATGACTTGGTAGTAAGAGAGTCATCAGGGACAATAATTCCTAAATTACCCGGAAATTCAATCATGTTTAATTTGTTACTTAGTGGAGTAGCTATGTGAAAGCGGTCAAATGAAAATACTTGAGTAGAGATCTTGGTAGAAGACATAAATGGAACAGATATAGGCACAGCGGTGAGAAGTGTCTCTTCAATCTTTACAATGTAAACTGCATCATCTGCTGTACCGAAGGTATTATCAACGCCTGCCGACGGAAGTATAGCAAGCGAACCAAAATCAATTGGCCTACATGGAGAAATAGAGAGTAATCCCGGGATAGCAATCTCCTGTTTTGTCAGGGTATTCATATTCAAGACCGCAAACTTCGATCCACCGGGGGCTTGGTTCGATATCGTTATACCCAACGTATGTGGTTGATACCATCTTGCAATAGGTCGTGAGGCAAGGTATGAAACGCCCGGAAATTCGTCTGGAGCACTTTTTCCTTCATCGATTAGGAGCAGTTTATCATCAGCAGTACCTATTGCATTATCTGGTCCTACTGATACTACTGCCAGTTTTTTATCATTAATGATAACAGGCTCACCAAATGTCCCGTCAAGAAAAAGCCCGGAATAGACATTACTAGTCCCGTAACTGCTGACACCAGAGAGGACAACAGGAATTAACTGATTTACGGGATCATCTGTGACGATTACAACCGAGCTGTTATAGCTTCCAACGGCAGAAGACTTAAACTCTATAGTAACCTCTATGCTTCCAAAAGGTGCAACTGTGACTGGGAAACTAGTGGGAGATAAAAGTGTAAAAGGAATGTTTGGAAGAGTAATACCAGTAATCTTTCGTTCATAAACAGACTTGTTCGAGACTGTTGTAGATATTGTACGCGCAAGGTTAGGCAATATTGGCTTTGCTGAGATTGTACTTTTGCTTACAGTCAGAGCCGGCGCGTCGGCGTTTGTATTGTCTTTGTTTTTTAGATCACAACCACAGATTGTGATCCATAAGATAGCCGCAGTGAAATATCTCACCCAATCTATTATATCGAGATAGAGAGCCACGAGCTATACCTAGATATCCCAACAAAAGTTTACAAGATGCGTATAAATACCAGTATGGGGTTTTGCATCCTCCAGTAACCTAAATAGTTTGAAAAGGAGTTGTTAATGAGACTAATATTCGGCTTGTTGGCTTTTGGCCTTGTGGCAGGAAACCAAGAATCTAATCACAAAGACCTTGCTGCAAAGTGCGGTTCAGAAATTGAATGGCACAAGTCGCTTAGCGATGGCTATGGAGTCGCAAGCGAGCTAAAAAAGCCAGTCCTCTGGTACGTGCCAAGCATATCTGGTGGACACATGTACAATAGGGGCCCGCTAGACCCATACATGAAGGTGGGCGTCTTCACCCCTCCAGAGATAGTGGATCTTGTCAAGCGCAAATTCGTTGCAGTGCGGATGGAATCAAAGGGCGACCACGGCATAAAAGCCACAACATATTTTGAGCCATGTCTGGTATTTCTTGACGGCGAGAAAAAACTGCTCCATAAGATTGTCTCAATACGAACCATAAACGATGACTTTTTCTACAATCAGATGCTGCTTGTTCTCAAAAAAAATCAAGAACTCAATAAACCATCTACCGAACTTGAAAAAGCTATCAAGGCATCGGAATCCGATAAGAGTGCCAAAACTAGACTCGCCCTCGCAAGAGAATATCTAGCTGATGGCGATCTCGCAAAGGCAAAGGAAATACTAGAAGGACTATTAAAGGAGTCAAAAGAAGAAGAGGCTGCAATTCACTATGAGCTTGCTAGGGTAAATAGACTCTTGCGAAACGGAGCAGAGGCGCTCAAGCACGTCAAAGAAGGCAAAGAAAAGACAAAGGACGCGTCGTTAAAAGGCAACCTCATAACAGAAGAGGGTCTGGTTCATTTGAAAATGGAGAAGCTGAGCGAGGCAAAGACATGCCTTGAACAGGTACTAAAGGAGACTGCCGAATGTACACGCGCCGCAGAGGCAAAATATTATCTGGGCGTCATCGCTATCTACAATCAGGATGAGAAGACAGCAAAAGACATATGGGTATCTGTAGCAAAGGACTATAAAGATTCACGCTGGGTCTGGAAGGCCGCTGCGAATCTGACAAAATCCTCGTCAGGAAAGGGAAAAGAATCAAAAGGGGTTGATTCTCCGCTCGTCCAGTGCTTCGAGACGGTATTCTGGCTCGACTCGATACATTATGACACACTGGCTGAGAGTACAGAATGGAAACGGAGTGAAAAGGATGTGGCTCACGTTGCACATCTAGCGGCGAAATTTCTGCTTAGAAGCCAGCGTTCTGACGGCTCATGGAACGATTCAAGATATGCCTGGATGGGGCCTGGTGTCCTTCCAAATGTATGGATGGCTATTACAGCTCTATGCGCAGCAGCTCTCCTTGAACATAGAGACATTGACCCAAAGGCAATTGACAATGCAGTAACCAAGGCAACAGGATATCTCATGAATGAGAAGAATATGGCGAAGCGTGGAGGAAACACAGAGTCATGTTACGCGGATGGATACAGATTGCTTTTCTTCGGCAAATTGCTGCCGACCTTGACAGAGAAGGGCGAAAAGGACAAGGTCAAAGATTTTATGCTGCAAACTGCAGAAGAACTTAGCAAACAGCAAAAGGGTGGCTTTTGGAGTCATGAGTATTCCAATGCCTTTTCGACAGGTGCTATAGTACACTGTATTCAGATCGCAAAAGAGAGCGGCGCAGATATCCCGCAAAAACTCTTTGAAAGCGCAGGCAAGGCATTAAAGGGCGCAAAGAGCAGCAATGGCACATATCCCTATTCAACGCGTGGAGGAGATGGCTGGGCCGCAGGCAGGCACGCAATGTGTGAAATTGGATTACACTTTTGCGGTCTGACTGAGCTTTCAACGGTCGAATCTGCGGTTGAGAAGCAAGTAAAAAATCTAGCACCTATGATGAAGGTAAGAAAGTCTGACTTTCATGCTGGAGAATGCCGCACAGGCGGATTCTTCTTCTGGCACAACTATTATCCCACTACCGAGGCAGCCAAGCGCGTGGGCAAGGAAGAATACGTGAAAAAACTCAGAGAACTACTCCTTACATTCTGCGAGATAGACGGCGCATTTGTCGACTCGCACGAAATGGGCCGCTGCTACGGCACAGCGCTGGGTTTGCTTTCGCTTAAGAATGTAACAAAGTAGGGTTATCCCTGCTTGATTGGAGTTTATGTTGTGGATACTAGATTGACCCAAGAGCAGCTTAATAAAATTTGCACAGCAAAGGCAGTGGTAGTTGCGACTAGGCTACTGGCGTTTTAATTTTTTAACCCACGCCTTCCATTCCTTTTCAATCTCGTCAACGTCCTTTTTCATGACATCCTTTAGCGTCTTAATTCCGGTCTTATCCTCTACCTTTTCATAGCGCCCTTTGAAGGTTTTGTAAAATTCCTTCAGCGTCCCTTGCTCCTGCAAATACATACACAAATAACGTGCAGACGCGTAATTAAGTCCACTATTAGATCTAAAACTCGAATCTGTCGTCTTTAAAAGTTTCTCCAGCGATACCTCATCAAGCTTTTCCTGCAGTTTTGGCAGCCGCCAATTGACCAATCCTTTAATGGTCCCATCCTCTGTGTAAGTTGACTGCTCGTACAGAGATGCAAAACCTTCATTAAACCAGGTCGGGATATCCTTAAAGTCATTCATAATCATTGGATGGACCAATTCATGCGCTAGTGTCCCTGTCCCGGTCGAGATATCCATTACCATCTTGCTCTGGCCGGAGAGGAAGAATCCGAATGGAGTAGATGGAGCGTTTTTTAAGACATCCTTGCAATATTGATTGTAAGAATCAGGATCGCGAAAAAGATAGACTTTGATAGGTTTGGTCAGCTTTTTGGTAACAAAATCCTTATAAATCGCCTTGACAACCCCTGTAATCGTCTTTTTTGCACGATCAAAATCCTTCTTGCTGGCGTTGCTCGCACAGACAAAGAGTCCATCGATAGTATCATAACTATAGTCCTCCTCCTTGAGCTCCGCCTTTATTTCCTCTACAAGTTTGTTTAGCTCCTCCTGACTGGGCTTTTTTTCCTCCTCTTTTTCTTGGAGGACTAGATAGAATCCGCCCATAAAGGCAGAGTAAATAAGAAATCCTAGAGAGACTGCAAAGCCGGGTCTTTTCTTATTCATCTTGTCCCTCCTAATAATAAGACGAACAACACATCCTTTTATTCCGCGATCCTATTAGTTATAATTATTTCACATCTGAGGTAGATATGGGCGGGCCAAGCACCTTTGGAGAATAGCAACTCTAAAGTAGTTTGGTTATTCGCAGTCCCCAAAGGTGCTGGGCGGGCGTAGTTCAGCCTGGTAGAACACGTCGTTGCCAACGACGTCGTCGTGGGTTCAAATCCCATCGCCCGCTCCACTTTCGAGGAGAAGAGCAGTGAAGCACATGCCTGTAAGTGGTGCAATGTTCCGACTCGTAGCATTCGGGTTGCTCTGCACGTTTGCAAGCCTCGCGATGCCACAGGATAAAAAGGCTCACAGCTCAGAGAATCCGCGCAAGTGTGTACGGTGCTCGAAAGCTTACGACAAGGCGTTTGCATACGTGCGCAAGAACTATGCTTCATGCCCTTTCGCTTCACAGATGCTGATCGGGCACCTCTTTCTTGCAGATGGCCGCTGTTCAGATGAACTTAAAAAGATCGTTAGCACAGCTCTTTCTTGGAAGGAGAAACAAAAGTCTTCGAGTGGGAACGCGGGAGGCATCAAGACTAACGAGTGGAACTGGCATCCCGTTATGGCAGGCCTTCTGCTCGGTGAGCACTACAAGTTCCACCCCGACAAGGACGTACTTGTGGGGTTGCAGGGGATCGTGGACGCCCTTGCGAAGACGCAGGAACCTTCGGGAGGCTGGTTTCACTGTCCCGTCCGAGACAATAAGGTGAAATATCCAGTCAAGGACATGGGCATTGTGACATCGATGGCGCTCGGTGTGCTATGGACGGCGAAGACACTCGGCGTGAAAGTTCCTGAGACAATACTACAAAAAGCAGATAATTGCGTAGTGAATCTTCTGAAGGAAAAGGGGATACTATACAATGGAATCGGATACGGTACAGGTTACGACTTTGGCGACGCAACTGGCTCACGCGGTTCATACGCCCTCATTGGCTTGGAGTTTGCAGGCCAGAAAGATCACAAGGTCTACTCATTTTACGAAAAGGCCTTGCCGGAGAAGATCAAGACACTAGATAAGGGGCACCACACGGGAGGTCTTCATGCGGTGGGCGTTGTGCTCGCCTGCCACAGACTTGGTCCTAAGGTCTACGATAAGCTTGTGCACGAGTGGCTGGACAAGCTTATTGATCGACAGGATGCGGATGGCGGTCTACTCATTGGCGACGACGGTGCCAGCGGCGGCGAGAAAGCTGAGCTTAATGGGAACTACACTTCGACGGCAGCTTTCGCACTGATGATCCTCCTTCAGGATCCTACGGTGCTCAAGCCGCCTAAAGAGACCAAACCAAACAAATAAACGATCACCATCTCGGTTTGCAACCCATTTGGAAAGATTCTATAATCGGGTTGTGACTGTGCAGGAAGGTTTTATCAAGGGACTTGAAGGAATAATTGCTGCAAAAAGCTCGATCTGTTACATAGACGGGCTCAATGCAAGCCTCATATATCGCGGTTACGACATTAAAGAACTCGCCCCGCATTCTACGTTTGAAGAGACATGCTTCCTGCTCTGGAATGGAAGATTACCTACAAGGGATGAACTTCAGACACTGCAAAAAAACCTGCAAGCAAATTATTCACTCGAGGATCCCGTCACAGATCTTCTGAATAAAGTCCCACCCAAAAGCCATCCAATGGATGTTTTAAAGACTGCAGTCTCATTAATTGGCTTGCTTGACAAGGAAACGAATAACCATTCTTTTGAAAATAATCTGCGTAAAGCCATCAGGCTCACTGCAAAGATGGGCACAATAGTTGCCTATTTTCATAATATCAGAAATGGCCGTGAGCCCATAAAACCAGACAGCTCGCTATCACTCGCAGGGAATTTTCTTTACATGCTAAATGGGCAAAAGCGTGCTGAGTATGATGTGCGTGTGCTTGACGCAATCCTAATACTACACGCTGACCACGATTTAAATGCGTCCACTTTCACTGCTCGTGTAACTGCCTCAACTGAATCCGATATCTATTCAGCTATAACCTCCGGAATAGGGGCACTAAAGGGCCCGCTTCACGGCGGGGCAAATGTAGATGTCATGGCAATGCTAAATCAGATAAAAGATGTCAGCCAAGTAGAAGGCTATATACACGCCGCGCTCGCAAGCAAACAAAAGATACCCGGCTTTGGCCACAGAGTCTATAAAGTTGAAGACCCGCGCGCTACAATACTCCGCGAGATGGCAAGGAAACTTGGCGAGTTAAAAGGCAATATGCATTACTTCGAGACAACTAAAAAGATTGAAGATGTGGTAACACACGACAAGAGGATTTATCCCAATGTCGATCTCTACTCGCCTTCCTGCTATGCACTCTTGGGCATCCCTAGTGATCTATTCACGTGTCTCTTTGCAATGGCGCGAGTCTCTGGCTGGACTGCCCATGTTATGGAACAGCATCTTGACAACCGTTTGATACGCCCACTCTCGGAGTACACAGGAAAGATAGATTTAAAATACACCCCGATAGAGGAAAGGACCTAGGGCAGGATTTCAGACCGTAGACCTACCTGTTTCATTGACTCGGCAATTCGCAAGGCCTCTTGATAGGAATGAATCTGGTTTCTTATAAGAAAATATTGACCATCGATGGCCACGTTCTTTAAACCGTGTGCCTTTCCAACCTCTGCCGCCTGTTTCTGGTTGTCAACTATAGCTGCCAGAACTCCAAAAGAGTTTAGCTGTGACCGAAGCTTTGCATCTTTTATGAGCGATGAGTTTGGAAAATTTTTCACAAGACGATTAAGATGATTCCGTCCTTCGTTCCAATCACCGTTTCGCATCAAAGTAACCCCCATCTGATAGAGCATCTCGTCCTCTTCAACAACCCCTTTTTGCCACACTACTCTCAGCTCATTTAGCGCCTCTTGAAAACGTCCTAGTTTGCTGCAGCATATAGAAAGTCTGTAGTGAATCAGATTCGTAAGCTTTGTATCGTTCGAAGAATGAAGAGCCGTTTCCAGCGACCGTACAGCACCTAATACATCTCCTAACTTTATTTGACACAGGGCTATCTTGTAAAGAATATTAGGTCTTTCAGTCTGCGTACAAGTTTCCAGACATTGCTGATAATAATAAAGAGCGTCCTTATAGTCCCCCAGCATGAACCTCGTATCTGCTGACTTGATAAACTTGTCGTTTGAGGTATGAGGCTTTGTTGTATAACAGGAGGCAGCCGCAACAATATAAATAAAGACTAGTAATATCTTATTAATGGCGGTATCCCTTAAATCAAAAGCTCACCAGTACCATCGACATTTTGTATCCCATATATTAACCCTCGCCACGCAAACTTTCTGTCCCGACCCACTCGAGGCAGAAACGCCCCGTTTTGAATGGTACAAAATATATGTTTTATAATCAATAACCCGTCCCAAACAGGTCTAGGCTTTTACTAGCGCGGGTTAATTGATATATTTATTTTGTCGAGAAAATCCCATACTCAAAATGAGCAAGGATAAAACAGAGTCAGAACTTATATCAGGCCAATGGCGAGGATACTATACATACGACTATTCTTCTTCCAAGCACTGGATGGATTTAAATCTTGACCTTAGTAAAGGTCGAATTACCGGTGATGGAATCGATGATATAGCTCGCTTTGTTGTCACAGGTCGTTACGATCTTGATAAGAAAGAATGTTACTTGACAAAGCAGTACATTGGTAGGCACAGCGTTTTTTACAAGGGTTTCATAGACCTAAGGAGAATATGGGGACTCTGGTCTATCGAGGACTGGCAGGGAGGCGGTTTTGTTATATGGCCAAAGGGATATGGAGAGGCCCTGAAAGAGGAGGCACGCGAAGAAAAAACACTCGACTTGAGCAAACCACTTGTGACCAAAGGACGAGGTTTATCATAATTGATCCCAGCGGTTCTATGGTGGTTTCTTTAACGCGCTGCAGGGATAGCCTTACTAGCAGTACGCTCTTTTTGCAGAGTCTTTTTATAGTCTGCCAAGAAACGTTCTATTCCCTGGTCAGTTAATGGGTGCTTGAAAAGCTTTAAGAATATTTCGTATGGCATCGTCGATACATGGGCGCCTAACTTGGCTGCCTCAAGGACGTGAAGGGGGTGTCTTATGCTGGCAACGAGCACTTCGGTACTATAGTTATAGTTTCTATAGATGATTAAAATATCACGAATTACCTGCATACCGTCGTGGCCTGCGTCATCAAGCCTCCCTATAAAAGGACTCATATAAGTAGCGCCGGCCCTTGCTGCAAAGAAGGCCTGCATTGCTGAGAAGCAAAGGGTCATGTTTATTTTGACCCCTTCTGACCTTAAGGCCTGAGTTGCCTTGAGCCCCTCTCTTGTCATCGGGATTTTTACCACTATGTTAGATGCAATTGCCGCAAGGCGCTTTCCTTCCTTTATCATCTCAGGAGCGGTTTCTGTCACACATTCTGCAGATATGGGACCTTGGAAAAAATCGCATATCTCACTTATTGTCTGCTCATACTTTTTGCCTTCCCTTGCAATGAGTGTAGGGTTGGTAGTAACGCCGTCCAGAAAACCAGAGTTTAGGCCGTCCCTGATCTCATTAACATTCGCAGTATCAAGGAATATTTTCATTTTCTTTTCTCCTGCAATCTCTTTATTTCCACCTTTATTCTACTATCGCCCGGACTTATTTCAAGAAGTTTGCCGAGTGTTGAGATTGCCTCATTCTTTTTCCCAGCCTCCTCGTAGAATCTGGCAAGATCCCACAGGACTTGCTTCCTTGCAGGATCAACCCATCTAAGAAAAGACTCTAAAGTTTCTACTGCCTTGTCGAGGTTCTCCAGCTTGACATAGCACGCTGACAGTTTTATATAAGCGTCCTCTATCAACGGACGGTGTCTGATAACAAATTCATAAAGATCTATGCATTCCTTATACATTCCCTTCTCAAAAAACCCATTTGCCTTGTGGTACTTTATAAGAGCATACTCCTCATTGCTTGGAGTGGTTTCGCAGGAGAATAAAATGACAATAAAAAGTGGCAGCAAAAATGCTTTGTTTTTAATAATCCGTGACGTATATCGGGACAATTGTAGAATCACTTTTGCCTGAGAGCGCATCATCTACTGTGATTTTAATCTTATAATTTCCTGTGGCAAGGTTTTGAGGCAGAGGCAACCTAAAGCTCTGGTAAAATTCTCTTGAAATGCCCATGGTTTCCTTACGATCCTCTTTGTTTTTTGAATCCGCAGTGACCCAGCTCGTAACGGTAATCTTTTTGTCACGATCGTCCAAAAGTTCCCAGTCATATTTGATATGCATTAAATAATTATCTCCCGCTTTTTTTGTGGAAAAGCTTTGCACCTCAATGTAAATCAACGCCGCATTGCCCGGCTTGATCCTTCCTCCATCGCCGTACAACTCATAGCGTCTGAATCCATGGACCCGTTTACACAGCTCAGCCTTGGCTATTTTCACTATCTTTGACGAAGGGAAATCATCTATGAGTTCTTGCATCTTGGCAAGAGAAAGTTTAAAGTCACCCAGTTCATTAAGAAGAAACGGCTCTATGAATTTAACCAGCTTATCATCTCGGTTAGTAAGCGTGGAAAGGATCCTTTCCGCCTCCAGCGGCTTGTCTTCTGCGAGATAAAGCAATGCAAGGCGCTTTTTTTCAATGTCAGATGGATTCTTTGCAACTAGCTGCTTCTGCAGCTCAATGGCGCTGGCAAGATTAGTAACATCTTCAGTATTTGTAACATTACCATTGTTGTTTGGATTTTTCGTAGGTTTCTCATTGTTGTTTGTATTGTCGTTAGGATGGTTGAGTGGGAGATCAAGGATGAAAGGACTCTTTTCAGATGTATCCTTGGGGTCGTTTGATGTATTATCTTTACCCGGATCGATAATAGGCGGCTTTGTATTAATACTAATCGGGTTAGTGGAACAGGAAACAAGTAATACAACGAGTACAAGGCTAAATTTTGTCATTTTCCCTCTCCCCAAAAAATCGAGCTTTTATGGACTAGTTTTTATTATCTATTTCTTTCTTGATGCCGTCAAGTTTTTTTCTTTCTTCTTCAGCCTTGCCAAGTGCTCCCGGCTTTGTAAGCACGCCATCACTATATTCACCATCCACCTCAACTGAAAGCGATTTACAGTCAGAAATTCCAATATACTCCCTTTTGAGCTCCGCTAAGAGGCTAATAACATCATCGACTACCTTACTGAGCACGTCATATTTCTCATTTGCTTTTTTCTTATCGAATGGCGTCCTTGTCAAGGCCTCTTTCAACTCATTTATCTGTTTTATCGGATCATTTAGCGATTCCCCCAAATGTTTCACAAAGATTACAGCCACATCCTCAAGCCTGAAAACTGAACTTTTTGCGGCGTCATTTACCTTTTTGACAGCATCCGGAAATAATTTTTCATGAACCTTTACCTCACGGCTCAATTTGTAGTCAATGTCTGAGAGCTTATTACTGATTCTGAGGATCTCCGCAAGGATTTTTTTCCTATCGAATTTATCCTTCTTCAACTCGGTGCCGAGATCTGCAATTTTCGTCACTTCTTCTTTAAGTTTCGCATCTTGGCTATCTATAATTTCTTTTATTTTCTTTTTTTCTTCCTCTGTAAGCTCGCGATTTTCTTCAGGAATTGGGCCAGACGAAGTCGCACCGCAGAGTTGAATACCTAGTTTTCTAAGGGACCTGCATAATATAGGCTCGCCCTCCACCGTTATCACAGTAAATCCGGCCACGCCAAGCACTACCGGGCATACTAGACACAGGAAAATCATAAACATTTTGAAACGGGCCCTTGACCTGCGTTTTTCAGCTGACCTGGCAGTATCTTTAGGTTTGTTCATTCTACTCTTATATCTCCGTCACTGACAATAATATCCTTATCCTCATTTGGTTCAATATTTGGTGCCTGGATGTTTCCTGCTAGATGATTGCATTTTGGACACTCGTAATCCGGACTAGGAATTTGCTCTCCATCTTTAATTGTTATATCTCCTCTTGGAAGGCTTGCACCGCAGTGCTTACAGAATTCAACAGATGCCATCTTTTATAAGCATAAAGCAAAGCTTGTAAAAGTCAACCGTTCAAGGGTAATTGTTCAAAAATGTGTGGGAAAAGTTTTAAAATCCATTTCTCGAGCGTAAATCTTCATTTTATAAGCTCGAGCACACATAATTTAACAATTACG
>SBBU01000034.1 GCA_005239585.1 Planctomycetaceae bacterium | reverse complement strand
TCCCCTATTTTGTCAAGCGCCCACGCGGCTGACTTGGCTGCCTGAACAAACTTGGCATGAAAGGCATGGAGAGTCTCAGGTAATGTCTTTCCGTAGCGAGTCCCAGAGGTCCAAAGACCTGCCTCCCAGTCTGTAAAGAGCCAGTTTCCAGGGTCCTTGGGGGCATTGTATTGCGTTAGTATTGTTTCAATGTCTGGGATCCTGCTCTTCAGCTCTTTTTCGTTGCCTGTGTAAAGATAATAATTCACTAATGCGATGACCCAGTCGAGTGTGTAGCCCGGGATGTTGTTGATCAATATAGGTTTCTGCCCGGGTTTTACGTATGACCCCAAACTTCTTCTTGTTAATTCATATGTCCCGAACGCATTAAAAATTGTAAGAAACGATACTCGGTCATCTCCCATCCATCCATATCGATCCCCTCTTTCTGGTCTTAGGATTGAACCCATTTGATTTGAATCGAGACAAAGCCTTGCAGTGTATGCGCCTGCACACCAGATTTTGGTCAAGAGCGGGTCGCTGGAGTCAAATGACCCCTCGTAGTTTACAGGATAGAGGCGCCAGATTGCCTCGGCACGTATCAGCTTCAAAGGCGACGCGAGTTTTTTAATGTCGATCCATGCGAAGCGAAAACCTGTGTAGCCGCCGGTAGGAAGAATCCTGTAAATAGTGTGCTTGCCTTTGCTCTTTGCAATAGTTGGAAATGTACTCTGTGGTGTTTTAGCTTCTCCTACCTGAATGGTTATATTGGCCTGATCATCACCTGCCTCACATTCAATTTCAACCCAGCCTGCAAGTACTCTGCCAAAGTCCAGAAATATCCTGCCGGGTTTCTTTATTGTGGCCTCGACTTGGTCGGTGCATAAAGTACCAATTTTTTCGAATGAATCGTCCAGTCCGCTTGCATGAACGGGTCGAATTGACATCTTTTGATGGTCTGAAATGAGACCATTTTTTGGCGCAGACCATTTAAACCTCACCGCAGGGTCGGGCGAAAAAGGTGCATCTGGGTTTCCTGATCGGTCAACATCCTGAAGATCATGGACTGAAATCATTCTCGATTCGAGTTTTTGTGGGAGATTCCATGGACCGCAGCCGAGATCCCCTATTTCGGCGGCCTGCTCCCATTCCGAGTCAACAAAATCCTTTGAGGACCACCCAGTGACTTCACCTGCATTTATCTTCCATGACTTGTCCGAGAGCAGGCGAAGTTTTTTATCGTTCGTGAATGTGATCGTGAGATCAGCCAACAGTCCGGCAGGGCCGCCATCGTTCAGGCCCAAAACGGCAACGACATTTTTCCCTTTGGTTAAATAACGTTTTAGGTTAAATTCATGTAGAATGCTCCACTCTGAACCATCGCCAATCTGTTCACCATTGACATAAAGAGTGAAGCGGTCGTCACAGGTTATAAATAGTGTGGCGTAATTAACATCCGCATCAATCTCAAAAGTTTTCCTGAAATAGAGCGTTTTTACTGGACTCTTTGTCCATATCCATTTCGGGCTCTCCTTTGTGTCTTGAACTATTACTCGGTCAGATTTTGATATAAAGCACATGAACATCACCAGAAAAAAATTTGTTTTCACAGCAGTTACTATAATTGCTGAAAAATCTGATTTTGTTGCTAATGTACGTATTAACTCATTCAATGCGTAGGTAATCAAACCCAAACATGTAACTCTTGGGGTTTGCCTTTGGATTGGTCCCGACGATCTCGACCTTGAGCTCATTTGTCCCTTTTTTTATGGCAGTATTTTGAAATTTCAATTCACCAGTTGGAACCACGTTCGCAGAGTAGAGATCGATCTCTTCTTTGAGTATTTTTCCGTTAACTGATATTCGGACGGTGCCATAATCGGGTGCTTTTGTGAGGGCGAGAGAGAGTGTTTTCTCTCCGTCAGCATTTGAATCGAAGGCGAGGACTAGGACATCGCCTTTTTTTGCGCCGTGCCACCAGAGGTGGCAGTTGCCGCTCCATTTCTCGCCAAATGTATCCATTGCCTGACCGTCTGCTGTTCCACCTGTGATCTGAATTATCTTGAGTGACTCGCCTTCTACTACACCCGGAAGTTTCTTGGGTTGTGGCACCTCAAGAAGCTCTCGTTCTTTCATAGGAACAGGTTCTATATCGCCTTTGAAACCGGGCTTTGCATACCAATATGCAATAGTGCTGAAACCGATAGCAACATCTGTCCTGTGATGCCACACCTCAAGGTCAAATTGAAAGGACTTGTGAAATGGTATGTCATCTATAAAGTGAAAGCGGTTGACCGAGCTAAAACCTTTGTTACCCGGGCCATCACAGCGAGTCTGATTGTGGTAAGCATGTGTGAATAAAGCAGGAGAGCACCAAGCGTAGCCAAAGTAATCCTCTGTACCTGTCCCGAAAGTGCTCGGAAAATCCTCACAGTCGACATAAATTTTTTCATCGCCTTCGCCCCACCAGTTACCGACTGGATTTCGTATATAGAGCGCTAGACCAACAAATCTTCCCTGACCTTCACCCTTGAGCGCACACCAGTCTAAAAAGGGACGGGATTTAACGTGATTCTTGCCCTTCCATTGTGCATGAAAATATAATTTTTTGCCTGCCTGATCATCCTTTCGGCTGTAGATTGCGCCTGAAATCTTTGGTATTAGTTTCCCCTCATTTATGATCTCTATCTTAGCGGACTTGGCAAATGGCATTTGATACTGGCAGTAAGCAACTTGATCGTTTATTATCCCCATTGGAACGCTGTGATATTTCCTGAAACCCGGTGCATGTCCAAAAAAATCGCCAAGCGGAGACCAGACTGAAGGAGAGGATGAACCATCCCAGCTGATGCGTAGAACCGCTTCTCTAAGATAAGTTTCTAGTTCTTTGCCTTTTAGTCCTTCTACTTTTAACTCAAAGCGCTCAATGACCTGTGGTCCTTCAAGTTTTACATCAATCTCTCCCTTGTCTGAATCAAATGGTGTCTTGTTGGCCCCTGTCAGATCAAGTTCGAGTCCATTTTTGTTAATTTGATCAAGAGACTTGCGAATTTGATCAACAAGTGTTTTATTCTTGTCAACCTCATCTTTAGAGTAACTAACTATATCTGTTCCTTTAGAATAGGTGCGATAGTTTACGTGGTAATATTGTCCACCCTCGCTGGTTGCGACCTTACAGTGTTTCTGATAAGGAATTGGAAAGTGTAGATTACAGCCCTGGCTTCGTACACCTGCGATGGGTGAAGCAAATGGCTTGACCTTGCCGGAAAGCAGATCAGGGAAGCTCTCCTCAATAGCCGGCTTGTCATCTTTGTCAATGTAAACCCGCACTGTCCCCTTGGGGTTGGCCGACCAGATTCTGACCACACATCCGGGGCCATCCATGTCGGCCAGCACATGCCACGTCTTACCGTCTTTCTTCTCGGTTCTTAGATATTTTCCACAGTCGTCATTCGCAAACCACGCATCGTGGTCTTTTGGCGTCTTGCTCTTCCTGTCATAACTTGAAAACTGCTTGCAGGTCAGGCCTTCAGGTGCAGGCACCGTCAATCTATGAAGATCAACCATTTCTTTAAGGAGGCCCTCCATCGTCACCTTTTCTTGAGTTTGTGTCTCATTATTGCTTGCAAAAGGGAAGATTAAGATAAAAAGTGTTATCCAGGATTGTCGCATCGCCATATTGTATAGAATGATACGTAGAATTTTACTACATGTTTGAAGGCAAAACTGGGACTGGTATAATACACCGACTTGTTTGTCCAATGATTAAAAAATTCATCAGATCACGAGAGGCGGGGGTTTTGTTGATTTTGCTCGTGATGATTATTGCGGTGGAGGTTGGCTCCCGGCTGAATCATGACAGACCTTTTTTCCACGATAAGAATATAGGTAGAATTGCCCAGAATTTTTCGTACACGGCAATTGCCGCTGTAGGAGGGTGCATTGTCATCATTGCAAGCGGAATTGATCTCTCTGTGGGTAGTGTTATGGGTTTTTCGGCCGTAATGATGGCGTTTGCATATACTACAAGGCAGGCAGATCCTGTCATGGCGGTATTGATCGCACTTGCAGGCGGTACATTGCTTGGGTTTTTTAACGGGGTTTTAATAGGGAGTCTTCGCCTTGCCCCTTTTATTGTCACACTGGGGATGTTGAGTATTGCACGCGGGCTCTCGTTTTATGTATCCGGAGGCCTGAATATTCCAATAGCAAAGATCGAAGCTCATCCTTTGTTGAATTTACTGGCAAACCATTCATTTTTTGTGATGCTGGGATGTGCTATTGTTGCATCCCTCTACATGAAATGGTTTAGGTGGGGACGTTACGTATATGCCCTGGGTGCGAATGAAGAGGCTGCTCGCTTTTCCGGGTTAAATATTCCTCTGCTCAAGATTATGATTTACAGTTTGGCTGGCTTCGTTGCGGCGATTGCAGGAGTTTGCTTTGCACTTCGTTATGGCTATGGTTCTACGAGCGTAGGTGCAGGCTATGAGCTTCAGGTAATAGCTGCGGTGATAGTGGGCGGAGCTAGCTTTTCCGGCGGACAGGGATCCATCGCAGGCGCAATGGCAGGCGCTATGGTACTTTACTTGCTCGGAGAGGGATTGGTTGTCTATAATGTGAAATCTGAATATGTGGAGATCGTATATGGCGCTACTATAATTCTGGCGGCATTACTAGATCATTTTAGACATGGTCGTGTGTTACAAAAACTATTTGTAGGAAAGAAATAATTTTTGGAGGTTGCTATGAGAATGTTACGAATCCTCGTCGTTGGCCTGCTGGCTCTCTGCTTACTTGAATGCACTGATCAAAGTAAGAAGAAAAACCTTCGCTTTGCTATCGTGCCCAAGATGCTCAATAACGAGGTCTTTAACTATGCCAAGATTGCGGCAGAGGCCACTGCCCGCAATATGGGTGGGATCGACATCATCTGGAAGGCGCCTGCACAGAGCGATGATGCTGAGCAGGCAAAGATTGTGGAAACACTTGCTAGTCAGGGGGTGGATGGAATTTCGATCTCATGCAGCAATCCACACGTGCTAAAACAGGCTATCAACAATGCAGTAAATGCAGGGGTAAATGTGATCTGCTTTGACTCTGATTCGCCTGAAAGTAAGAGAAAATTTATCTATGGGACGGATGACATTGAGTGCGGCGAGCTGTTGGCAAAAGAGATGGCCCGGCTGATTGGCGGCAAGGGCCGCATCTGCATACTTTCGGGCGTGAAAGATGCTGCTAATCTTGCTATGAGGGTTCAGGGCGCTGAAAAGTATCTGTCAGATAAACACAAGGATATCCAAATTGTCGAGCGATATTATTGTAATGACAGGGTTGAAAAGGCCATCGAGATCATCGAGGCGCATATGAATAAAGATCCTGATCTATCGGGATGGCTTATGGTGGGCGGCTGGCCCCTTTTTGGTAGAAATGCCCTCAAGATGATTGATAAATCCCGGACAAAGGTTGTTTCAGTCGATGCGCTCCCTGCAGAGTGGGATTATGTTGAAAAGGGTGAGTGTCAGGTGCTTATTGCTCAGGATCTATGGGGCTGGGGTGAAGAGAGTGTAAAAATTCTCAAGGCGCTGGTCGATGGAAAAAAAGTCGAAGAGCTCTATCCCGGGAGGGTCACGGCCTCAGGACATATAAAAGCCAAGCTTGAGATTGTCACTCCTGATAATCTCGCTCAGTATAAAAAAAGATGGGCAGAG
>SBBU01000127.1 GCA_005239585.1 Planctomycetaceae bacterium | reverse complement strand
TGCTGTTGGATGGATCTTGTTTGGCCCCAAGTCTGGAGTTTTGGCCGGGTCTTTTCCTATTAGATCTCTTAGATTTTCAAATTCACCCTTTCTCACATCGGCAAGGTTTTTACGTCCTGGTCTGGTTGCGGCGTGCTCATAGAGGAATATCGGCAGATCGAATCGTTCTGCAAGTTGCTTGCCTACTTTTATTGCAATATCAATACAGTCTTGCATTGTGCATCCTGATACAGGAACAAACGGTATTACATCGACTGCACCCATTCTTGGATGTTCTCCCTTGTGGTTGTTCAAATCGATTCTTTTTATGGCAATCTCTGCAACATTTATTACGGCTTTTTGTAGTTCTTCTCTTGTTCCTACAAGTGTCATTACTGAGCGGTTGTGATCAAAATCGGTCTCGAGATCCAGCAGGCGAGCTGGAGCAGAGGCTTGTTTCAATTCATCAAGGACTTGTTTGCGGCGGCCTTCACTGAAATTAGGGACACACTCTATGATTTCTCTGGTCATTGGAATTTGTCTAGAGTTTAGAGATTGCAGTTTAGAGTTTCAAGCATGTGATAACCCGGATGTTCATTCCTCTTTGTCGTCCTTTTTCTCGACTGTGGATGCGCCAAGTTTTACTTTGGTGACATGTTCTTTCCATTTGCCATCTTTCTCTTTGCGTTTGTATTTTACATCAACAGTGTCACCCGGAGGGAAGCAGCCTATAACTCCATGAAATTTATTGAGGTTGAATGTGCGAAAGCCGGCAATCTCCGTGATGATATCTCCTTCCTTAAGTCCGGCCATCTCAGCATGTGTTTTTTCAGTTAGACCCACAACTAGAACACCGTCGCCATACTCGCCCTCTTCATATTGTTGGAAATCAGGTTCTGCAAGGATAACGCCTTCCATGTAACCTCGTTTTACTCGCCCGCCATTCTTAAAGTGAGGGAGAAATCTCTTTATGGCGCTTATCGGAATTGCATAGCCAAGTCCTGTATTGACCCTGCCTACTAGCCTCCACTGAATCCTTCCGTTTATTCCGATGAGTTTGCCATCTAGATCAATGAGTGGGCCGCCAGAATTGCCCGGGTTTATCTGAGCGTCGGTTTGAATTGCAGCAGAATAGGCATCAAAAAAGATAAACTTTGCGCTCACGACACCAAAAGTTATGTGTGGATCGGCCGTTTCACTCCCTACTTTCCATGGATTTCCGATAGCGAAGCAGTGATCGCCGGTGTTTAACTTGTCTGAATCGCCCATTTCTACAAATGGCAGGTTATCCTCACCATCGACTTTAAGCAGGCTGACATCCCAGTTTGAATCATGACCTATTACAGATGCCTCGTATGACTTGCCGCCTGTAAAGACGACAGTGTGGTTTGCCCCTGTTTCACCTGCTACGTGGTGATTTGACAATATCCAGCCATCTTTAGATATGCAGACACCAGAGCCGCCGCCAATAAATACATAGGCAGGTCTGGATTTATTAAGTGCCTTGTGAATTTTCTTCTGAAGCTCTTTTGCTTTCTCTAGATCTTTGTCTGACTGTGTGGGACTAGAAACAAAAATCACACCCACAAGCAGAAGCAGATATAATTTCTTCATGTTCGCCTCCTGAATTTATTCAGAAAACAATGCCTTTTCATTTTAACTTTCAGGTCTTTCCTGTAGAGTTACTTCCACTTCTTTTTCCACCCATTTACTTTTCACTTTACGCTTGAATTTTATCTTTACCTTGTCACCTACTTTTTTATTGTTTATAAGCTTTTGAAGTTCTGGAAAAGTGGCAACTTTTTCACCGTCAAAGTGAGTGATAACATCATCCGTCTCAAGTCCAGCCGCCTCGGCAGGCGAGTTTTCCATTACTTCCATTATCACGATTCCATCCTTGTCTGAACCTCCGGGCATTACTCCAAGCCATGGTTTCTTTTCCTGCGTAATGGTTTCACCTTTTTTGAGCCGGGAGAGCAATTTATCTATGGTTTCAATTTTGGCAGCGAAACCAACGCCTGAACTGTGTCCCCAATGGGTTTTTGGTCTTACACGAATGTTGCACGCGATAGCGACGAGTTTGCCGTCAAGGTTGACAAGCGGGCCTCCTGTATTGCCGAAATTCATCTCCGCATCTGTTCCATAGGCACGATCGTTCATCCTGCTTTTAGCGCTTATAATGCCGAAAACAATCGTAGGTGAATCAGGGTCAGGGGCTCTTCCGAGTAGAAATACAAGATCGCCAAAGCCGACATCTTTTTCCTTTATTTTTTCGAGAACCGGCAGGTCTTTTGCATCGATTTTTAAAAGCGCGATATCAAGATATTCATCTGTTCCAAGGACTTGTGCCTTGTATTCTTTGCCATCGTCGGTTCTGACTTTAATTTTTTTAATTGTGGGGCTTACATTGAATCTGCTGGTTATTATATAACCGTCCGATTCGATTATTGCCCCCGTGCATGGCCCTTCGGGTCTCCTCCAATAATCTCCCTTGACTTCATCTTTGCCTTTGGGTCCTTCTCCCTCCGGATCGTCTGTTCTTTCAACGAAAATCGCGACAGTCGATTTGCGGACTTTATCTCTTATTTTTGAAGCGACTTTGCCTAGGGCAACGTGATAGTCATAATCTTCTTTCGGCTGAATTTTCTCCTGCAGTGCGAAGAGGAGGGCACATGAGAGTAATAGAGTCACAATTACTGTTTTTTTCATCTTTTCCTCCTATTTCTTCTCAACAAGTGTAATCTGAATTTCCTGTTTCAAACCGTCAATATCGACTGTCATCTTTACGATTGAACCTGATTTTAAACCCTTCACGAACTCATCAAACTCTGCGGCTTTATTTATTTCCTTGTCGCCAATTTTTACAATCCAGTCGCCTGATCGAAGTCCTATCTTGTCTGCGGGACTCTCCTTCTCTACTTTATCAACGATAACCTTGCCATCTTTTTCTTTTACTTTTAAGCCAAGATATCCCTCTGCATCTGTTCTAATCTCTGTAATTCGTCTCTTGTATTCTTCAATTATCTGTTTGATTCGATGTTTAAAGCCGTTAACTGGTATCGCGTGACCTACGAATCTATGAGGACTGTAATTGGGTGTGAGAAGGCCGATCATCTCGCCTTTTGTATTGACTAGGGGACCACCCTCCATTTTAGGGTTGAAAAGGGCAGTAGTTTCAAACAGGTAGCCCTTGTATGTGGCTGCCTGTTTTGATTCTTTAATGATGTAATATCCGCTTAAAAGACCCATCTGAAATGTAGGCTCGTCGTTGTCAATTATGCTTTTGGTGAACATCCCTGCATTTCCTACAGCGTAAACAACCTCACCTACAGTACATTTATCCGAATCGGCAAACTTTATAGGTTTTAGTATCTGTCGCGGTTTCGTTATCTTTAATATTGCGATCTCTTCCTTTGTGCTTACACCGACTATTTCTACTTCTTTGATCGGTTTGGCATCTTTGCTGATCTGAAATTCCTTTTCAGAGTCATATCTCTTTGGCCCGCGTGTCCATACCCGAAGTTTTTCAGTACTATCCTGTATGATTGTGCTTGAGGTGATGATATAGTTCTCTCCTTCATGATCGATGATTACTCCAGCACCTGTATAGTCGCCAAGTGATCCCCTGGCCATGATGCCAACTACAGAATCTGCAACCTTGTCGAATACCTTTGCATTTGGAGACTTGTCCTGTTTTTCTACGAATATTAGTAGAATCGGTGCTAAAATCAGTACCCGCCACATGGTTTAACCTCCAAAATAGAGCCGCCTTAATTTAGCTAATAATTATACGATTCAGGAGGTTCGAATGATAGATTTCTTTACAGAATGGATAGGATTTTTATGGTCTTTGATAGAAATTCTGGTGTTAAAGGCTTGTTAAACAGAATGAACTTCATGAATAGTTTTTTACAGCTTTATAAATAACTTTACATGAGATATATCCTTGCCTTAGCAACATACGAGCTCTCATATATTTACTAGCATGACCTGGCACACACTTTGATACTCTTGACTTCGTGGTAACAAAACAATAGACTATGTCCAATCAAAAGTTAGTAGGTTGGTAGTGTTAAGAAACAAAACCTTAAAGGAGGGTTATATGGATATCGTCAGAAAATTTTTCGTAGTTGCCTTGGTAATTTGTTTAGCATATGGC
>SBBU01000125.1 GCA_005239585.1 Planctomycetaceae bacterium | reverse complement strand
GGAGGGATTCATTGACCTGAAACCAGTATTTGTAAATTAAAGATGCTAAATTCACAGGGGTGCTCTAGCCACCTCGAGCACAGATCTTTTAACAGTTACTAATTACCCTTACAATAATGAATAATCTGCGATTGCTATCGACGACATTTTGCTTATCATAGTATGCATATGAGATCTAGACCTCTGCCTTTACTTGGTATAGTTGCTCTATGCGGGTGCATTAGCCTGCAGGATGCCAAATCAGACGAGATCACAATTGAAAAGGACAATATCAAGGTTACTGGGTCGGTGAAGATCAAGCCGGGGACCTACAGGGTGGTCGATTCTGATAAGAATGGTGTATTGCAGGTAGAAGCAGAGGGTGTCACGGTCGATTTTCAGGGTGCGACGTTGTGGGGTGTTCTCAAGGATGAGAATCGGGAGGCTTTTGACGGTATAGGAATCTCTGTAAAAGGGTGTAAGAACGTTACAATAAAGAATGCTAATGTACACGGCTTTAAATATAACATTCAGGTTTTAGAGTGTAACAAGGCTGTAGTAGAGGGTTGCGACGTTGCTAAAAGCAGGGCCATGAGGATATCCAAATACGGCAAGACGTTCGAAAGTTTTCTTGAGCTACGCAAATTGCAGGCGTGGCGCGGCTATGGGGCTTCAATCTGGCTTGAAAAGTGTACCGAGTCTGTTGTGAAAAAATGTGTCGGGCGAAGCGGACAGAATGGAATCTTGCTAGTGGACTCGGAGCGTTGCGAGATCCGTGAGAATGACTTTTCATTCAGCTCCGGCTGGGGAATTGGGCTGTGGCATTCTTCAAACAACAAGGTGCTTGCTAATACAGCAAACTTTGTGGATCGGCCTTGGAGCGGTTCATGGGGAGGTGATGCGCAGGGAATCGTTTTGGTTGATGGCTCTAATGCCAATTGGGTCGTAGGCAATTCTTTTTCTCACGGCGGATATTTCCTGACAAATCGTGATAACAAGGCAGATGAAAAGAGCAAGGCGGATCATGGCGCATCCAATGACAACATCGTTGCCTATAACGACTGCTCTTACGTCCATGCAAACTCGTTCGAGTCAACGTTTTCAGATGGGAATATATTTGTGCGAAACACAGCAAGTAATTCAAACTTTGGTTTTTGGCTGGGATATTCTTCCAACAACATGGTTTTAGAGAACGAAATCATCGGAAATAAGACTGAGGGTGTGGCAGTGGAACATGGGAGCGGGACTGTCATAGAAGGCAACAATTTCTCTAAAAATGGCCAGGCAGGGATTCGTCTGTGGAATGGGGGTTCGAAACATCACCCATCTAAGAGCTATACGATTCGTGGAAACAAGTTCGTAAATGAGAGAGATTGTGTGGTCCTTGCCGGCACAGACGATACGGTTCTTGAGGGAAATCAGTTTATTGATCCCACTGACTGGGCCATTATTCTTGACAAGGATTCTAGCGAGCTAAAGGCCTCTAGAAATATTTTCAAGGTAGAGTCGGGCAAGGGAGGTGCGATACTTTCCAAAGGCAAGAAAGACGAGATGAATGCATCTGAGAATTACTGGGACAGCAAGCGAAATATTAATTCACTTATAAAGACATTGGGAGGTAAAGTTAAGACTGACAATCCTCTTAAAGAGCCGCCTAAACCGGTTTCGCTTTCAGCATCTGAAAAATTCTGGTCGAGCGAAAGAGGAAAGAAGCTTACTGAGATCTATAATGGGATCAAAGATCTGGTCAAACTCTATAAAGATACACCTTATCCAAAAGGCTGGCATATATTTACTCCTGATGAATGGTCTCCATATGACTTTACCAAAGATCTGGTCTATCCCGCCAAGCTATCAGGTGGTCCACAGACACTTTACGTATTGGGGGGCGGGCAATTCAAGGTTGAGCAGCTTCCGAATTGGCTGAAGGTTTCCTCTGATAGTGGGAGTGGTCCGGGACAGATACAACTTGAAGCGAGTAAAAGGCCAGAGAAGGGCAAGGGAGATGTCCGCGATTTGTCTTTTAAGATCAAGTTCCCTGAGAGCGGCAAAGAGGCCATCGTTTCGGGGACGCTTACGATGGTTGAATGGGATGTGAAATATTTCAAGTGGAATGGAATAAGTTACAATGACAAGGATGGTTGGGAGAAACTGTTCAAAGGCAAGCCTGTATATTCTCACGGGAGCCCCACGCTTGATGTAACTTCTCAGACAAGACCGTCACAAGTTCCTGACAATCATTTTGCCATCGTTGCCGAGGCAGATATAGAGTTTCCCGGCGGAGATGTGCTTTTCAAGACCATATCAGACGATGGCGTCCGACTCTACGTAGATGACAAGGCGGTAATCTCAAACTGGTCACGCCATGCAGGAAAGACGGACACCGCTACAGTAAACATGAGCAAGGGAAGACATAACATAAGAGTTGAATATTGCCAGGAGGGAGGCGGCTATCGGTTGCTGGCGAATTTTACTTTGGTCGAGAAGGAAAAGTAGATTTTTACCAATAAGTCGGGGGTTCCTGCCAGGTGGAAAAGACCTTCTTTAGTGTATCTATGATCTCACCGAGTGTGACGCGGCATTTCACGCAATCCAGGATGTGAGACATCAGATTTTCATTCCCTTTGGCTGCTTTTGAGAGGGCATCTAGCTTTTGCTTGACAAGGATGTTATCCCTTTCTGATTTAAATCTCTTTACCCTTTCCACCTGATCCTTTTCTACACGAGGATCAATCCTGAGGAGGGGCAGTGTGCCGTTTTCACTCTCTGTGAATTCGTTTACACCCACCACGATGTATCTTTTTTCTTCTACTGCTCTCTGGAACTCAAAAGAGGCCTTAGCGATCTCTCTTTGTGGAAAACCTTGTTCGATTGCAGGTACCATTCCGCCTATTTGCTCTATAGTTTGAATGATTTTATTTGCCTCTTCTTCCATGCGATTTGTAAGGTTCTCAATAAAGTAGGAACCTGCCAGAGGGTCGACTAGATCCTTGACACCTGTCTCTTCAGATATTATCTGCTGTGTCCTTAGCGCTATCTTGACGGCATGTTCTGTCGGAAGTGCAAGAGCCTCGTC
>SBBU01000261.1 GCA_005239585.1 Planctomycetaceae bacterium | reverse complement strand
TTGTCTAATCTATCGGGCAGAGAGGCCCTTTTTATTCAATCCGATTTTTTGGACAAGCTCTTCAAAAATTGACTAGACAGGTTCCGATCGTATACAATGAAGCCTTGGGTTTGCTTTTGTAAGGAGGGAAGAAAATGTGTTGGTGTCAGACAACCCCTTTGCAGGACGTGAACTGGGAATTCGTGTTCATGCAGACGCTAAGATGGATTCACGTCTTCGCGGGCATAATATGGATCGGACTCCTATATTTCTTCAATTTTGTGAACGTGCCATTCGCGAAAACCCTGGACGCAGAATCAAAAAAGAAGGTCGTCCCTGAGTTGATGCCGAGGGCACTTTGGTGGTTCAGATACATGGCCATGGTAACAGTTGTAATAGGCCTGCTATATCTAGTCTTGTGGTACTTTGTACTGACTGGAAGCGAACGCAGGGGCTTTACCGCAGGACCAGAAGGTCTCCTCAAATCAGACAAGGGGATGTGGATAACATTCGGGATAGGTTTGGGACTCGTGATGTTCTTTAACGTCTGGGCGATAATATGGCCCTCGCAAAAGAAGATCATTTCCTGGGTCAAACAGGGACAGGCTCCGCCTGAAATGGGCGGCTTGGCGAAAAAAGCTCTAATGGCATCCAGAATTAACACCTTCCTGTCATTCCCTATGCTTTTCGGCATGGTTGGAGGTGGTCACGGGGTACCATTCAACTGGGTTCTTGTTGTAGGTGTTACAGGAGTAGGATTCCTGGTTGCATGGATGCTGATTTCTGCCTCGCAGAAAGTTTCTAGCGCTGTCTGAGCCCTATTTGGATCCGAAAACAAAGCTCAGTTCAACTTTTTCTTGAGGCTTGAGTTCTATCTCTTTGGCTTGCTGACCAAACTCCTCGTGCCAGGCCGCTACAGTGTATTTGCCGACCGGAACTGACTCTATTTTGAACTGACCATTCTCATCGCTTACGCTAAAACACGGATGATCTAGAACACCCACATACCCTTCCATCCAGCCGTGATGATTGCAGATGAGCTTGGCCATGATTTTTGATTCATGTATGTGAACTACCTTGCTGCCTCCCCCTAGCAGGCTAATATTCCAAATACCTGAATTGACGTTGTGCTCTACATCATCACTATTCACCAGCTTTATGTCCTGGCAGATTTGAACTCCGACTACACGGGGAGCAAACATGCATTTCTTTTGATCAATAACAACGGCCGTTTCCGGTATCGGAAATACTATATTCTCCAAACCAAACTTGATGTAAACGAAGACGTTTTGGATGCGCCCCTGAGAATTCACAAGTACGTTCTCATCATACGCCCCTTCCAGATGCTTAGCACATGGTGTAGGACCTGCCGCTGAAAGCTTGCGACGATTCGGGGGAGTACCCTTAAAGGTTACTGTACCCTGGACCGACCCTGCCTGAGATTTATCGAGCTGCGTGACCTTGCGATTCTTTCTGATCTCCTCGCACTTACTCCCACAACCAACTAGTGAGAAAACAACCCAGGACAAAACAGCAACGATAGAAAAGCCCAGTAAAGCCATCCTTTTCATCATACTAGTATTTTATACATTTAATATACTATATCAAGTGTTTAGTATATAAAAGATCGCCTGCTACCCTGCCCCTCGGCTCCATTAAAAATCTCCAGCCTTCAAGCTCGTAGAGGGCCGATTTATCAAGCGAAAAGAAATGCGACAATACTGTCGTATTTGACGCGACATCCATGTAACTTTGCTGTTCGTACATCGAGTAGCTCTGCACATCTCCTTTTTCGCTAGTCCACAGTCCGCCAATTCTGACGGATTGCCGTAAAATGCCAGAAAGGTTGATTCTGGCAACTCAGTTCATTCATGTTCGATTTGTCGAGAGGGAAGAAAACACGCAACGTTGCGTGTTTTGCAGTTAGCCCCATGTGTCTCCTGCCCTCACTAGGGACAATGGTAGAACTGCCTTACTATTTTGCCTTGGCGAAATAGTCGGCGGCCTTTTTCGGATTTATGGCCTCCTGACCCTTATTCCAGTTAGCAGGACATACCTCGCCACTCTGCTTGTTGTGTTGAAGAGCGGTTAAAACGCGAACTGCCTCCTCAACGCTTCTACCAATTCCTAGGGCATTAACTGACTCCCATTGAACTACGCCATCCGGATCGATCAAAAATAAACCCCTCAAGGCTATTCCCGCATCCTCTTTAAGCACGCCATATTCTCTGGTAACGTTCTTTGTAAAATCTGCAAGGAGTGGGAATTCAAGATTGGCTACTCCACCCTTGTTGCGCGGTGTATTGAGCCAGGCAAGGTGAGAGAATTTACTATCTGTGCTTACTCCAAAGATAACTGTGTTTAGGGCCTCAAATTGTTTGCTCGAATCCGAGAAACTATTAAGTTCAGTTGGTCAGACAAAAGTAAAGTCAAGTGGATAGAACATAAGCGTAACCCACTTGCCTCTAAAGTCTGAAAGACTGTATTGCTTGAATTCACCTCTAAAGACACCGTCAAGCTTAAAATCTGGTGCTTTTTGTCCTACTAATGTTCCCATATTGCTACCTCCCTAAATGCAGAGCTATTCTATAGCAAGCTGGTTCTGCAAATCAAGTGGACTGATCCTAAATACTACCCGATTTAAAGGCCTGTTCCATGACCTTTATAGATTCGCGTGACTTGGGCGAGAGCATAATAGTCTCAGCATTCACATACATAGAGACAAACTCCCGACCTTTTTTCCTAGAAACCCCTCGCCCATACTGCAGTGAATAATCGAGGACCTCATCAAAATGCTCAATTCCATATTTTATTGAACTCGCGATAACTTCATTTACAAGTCTTGTATCGAGAGATTTTTTGCAACCCAAAACACCTAGCACAATAGGCAAACCTGTTTCATCGTACCACCATGCACCTAGATCTATAACCTTGTTCAATCGATACTCGGGGTGTGTCAGTTGGCCTTCATGTATCAGGAGACCAGCCTGGACTTTGCCTTGTTGAATTGCAGGTATTATCTCATCAAACTTTATGACCTCGAACAAGGGATTTTTGATGTAGAGTTTTAATAGCAGAAATGCACTAGTGCGAAGACCCGGGACGCCTATCTTTCGCCCCACCAGATCTTTGGCGTCAATAGGGTCAGGCGACACTACTACAGGGCCATATCCAGTTCCCACTGCAGATCCGCAATCAAGGACTGTATACTTGTCCTGAACATAAAACCATCCGTGCGTTGAGAGCGCCGTAATGTCATACGTTTCTTGCTCAGCAAGCCTGTTCAGTGTCTCAATGTCGTGCAGATGATGCTCAAACTCAATGCCATTGCTATCAACTTTATTTTTTGCAAGCGCATAGAACATGAACGCGTCATCGCTGTCCGGGCTGTGTGCGAGCGTTAACTTCAAGGTGAAAGCATTTTACACAGATAGCTATTTCTTTTCCAGAAGATTATGTTCGAGTCGAGCTTTACGAATGGTTATTTGGGACGAAGCTCAACTTTGGCCATGTTGTAGTAAATGTCTCGCGTTTTTTTGTCTGTAGTGAAAACCTCCACCCTGTCGCTCAGGCGTGAGACCTTTACCTCTCTTCCCGCCGGCACATCTATTGGGTTTTGAACGCCTTCCAGATATATCTTTATATTATACTGATCTGATGAATAGACTTTATATCCACTCCATGACTGCCACTGTGCCATTATCCCCGTTCCCACAATGATCAATATGAATATAACCACATAATGCAATATCCATTTTTTGCAAGAAGAACTCTTTGTCTCTTCTGCCATGTTATAAAGATATTCGACCTACTTGTATAATATCTTTAGAACTAAACCAGGGTATAGGCCCTCGCTTGTCAACACTTTTTTGTGCCGTAACTTATTGTGATTATGCAACTTACATACACTCATTGAAGGAGGCCACAGAGCAAGCAGGAG